>NZ_CDSC02000060.1 GCF_001298715.1 Bathymodiolus azoricus thioautotrophic gill symbiont | reverse complement strand
CAATTATACAAAATAATTCTTACATTAAAGAATTATTATAACAGACCCTCTATATAAGAAATTTTGAAAAGTTATTAGAGGTTTTGGGTGGTAAAAAGGCTTATTGTGGTAAGCAAAATGATATAATTTATAAATATGAATAATGATAAAAATATAAAGAAAAGTATAGCGAGTGCTAATATAAATTTTCTTATTGGATCTGGTGTTTCTGCACCGTTTTTGGAAATACTAACTAACATTGAACAGAAATTGTCAGAGGCTGAAGAGTCAGGAGATCCAGATGAAAAAAAAAAGAATCAAGAAAGAATATTTTAAAAAATCAATACGTAAGAATATATGTTTGTTAACAATACCTTTCATGTCTTTGCCACAACAGTTTTTGCAATATAAGAAATTTTATAAAACCATTAATGCATTAATTTTACAGAGGGAGTCTTCCCTACTCTCAAAGCAGGTAAATATATTTACTACCAATGTTGATATTTTTTCAGAGATTGCTCTAGAAGACACAGGTATTGAGTTTAATGATGGATTTCATGGAAGATTTAATCCTAAATATAGTATAGGTAATTTTAAGAAATCTTATTATAAAACTAGTCTGCATTATGAAAATACTTCGGAAATACCAGTATTTAATGTCATTAAACTGCATGGCTCTGTTTCTTGGTGTACAGAAGATAAAAATATAAAATTAGATAAAGATTTAAAGTTAGTAAAGGAAATAAGCAACTCTTCTGATGATAAATTTAAAGAAAATTATGACAAACTAATGATTGTCAATCCATCAAAAAAGAAATTTAGAGATACAGTTTTAAATGAAACGCACTATGATTTACTCAGAATGTATAACAATGAATTGGAAAAAGAAAACAGTGTTTTGTTTGTTATGGGATTCTCCTTTGCAGATGAACACATTAAAGAATTAACATTAAGAGCTGCAAATACAAACCCAACATGTGTTATCTATATATTTGTGCATGATGATAGTAATGATATTTATAAAGAGTTGAAAGACGATGCTAAAAATAATAACATTCGCCTGCTTACTGAAGAGAAATATAATTTTGAAAAAATAAATAATTTCTTTTTTAAGCAACTTAACAAAGATAATCAAAAATTGGAAGATAGCACTGAAATTAATCAACAGTAAGATGGCGAATAAAATCACTACAGAAGATTATATTGCAGACAATTCAATTTTTAGAGTTGGTAGTGTGATTGAAGTTATTGGTCAGGTAGTAAAGGTTAGAATTGATACAGGAAAAAATACCTCATCTATTTTGTATAAAGGCGATATTATTCAAAATATATCCGTTGGTGGATATGTAAAAATTAAAAAAGACTTTGAAGAAATTATCGGAAAAATTGAAGGTGAATTAATCAGGGAAAATAAAGATAACAGCCAAAAGAATTACACAAATAATAAAGACAAAATTAACAGGATTCTAAATATTAAAATTTTAGGTTATTTAGATAATGGTAAATTTGAAAGAGGCATTAAGGAATTGCCTTTAATAGACAACACTTGTTTTTTAATTACCAAAAAAGAATTTAATCATATTCATCAATTTGTAGATAGTGATGATAAGCCAATAAAAATTGGGCAGTTAGAGTTTGATGACGGGGTCAACATATCACTAGGAATTAATAAATTATTTGCCAGTCATATTGGAATTTTCGGTAATACTGGTAGTGGAAAGTCTTATACTTTAGCAAAGATATATCGTCAATTGTTTAAAGAATACAAGGGTAATAAAAGCTTTATAAATAACGCTAAATTTATCATCATTGATTTTAATGGTGAATATATTGAAAATGCGATTGTTGGTAAAGAAAGTAAAAATTCTTACGATTTGACAACCAAAGAAATCGGAGAAGACGACGAAAGAGATAAATTTCCAATAACAAAATCTACAATAGAAAATGCTACTTTTTGGTCTATATTCTTGGAGGCGACAGAAAAAACCCAACAACCATTTCTCAAGAGGGCAATTAAAGACAAATTTATAGAAAACAAGTTAAATGATACTGATTTTATTGTTCATATCCAAGACTTAATAATACAATCTACATCTGTTAGTGGTTCAAATATTGATAAAGCAATACCAACAGAATTTTTATACGAGTTAGCCAATTTCTTAAATAATGAAAGTATAAAAAGTGTGGCTCAACATTTTCAAAACCATCTAACTGGGGGGACGGAAAAATATAGTTATTGCTTTGAAAAGATTTTTTCTAATGATGAGGCCCGTTTTAAGCAAAAAATAAAGGACGCTTTTAACCGTGTCTTGGTAGATATTAACAACTTATCTCAAATAAAAAAAATAGGACTAAAAATAATCATAAAATATTTTAATGAAATGATTAGAGGTTTTTCAAATAGAGAGCATTTATCTCCTCTTATCAAAAGGCTTGAAAAACGAATATTAGATTTAGAAAAAGTTTTAACAATAAAGAACGATGGGTCTAATGAAAATGAAAAGAATTTAACGGTTGTTTCCCTGCGTAATGTTAATATGGATATTCGTAAAATGTTACCAATGCTTTTAGTAAAAGAGTTGTATGATAAGAAGAAAAAAGACAACAATAAAAGCCATTCATTACACATAATCGTAGATGAGGCGCATAATATTCTTTCCAGTAATTCTGATAGAGAAAGCAAAGAGTGGAAAGACTATCGCCTTGAAACTTTTGAAGAAATAATAAAAGAAGGTCGTAAATTTAATGTTTTTATGACTATTGCCAGTCAAAGACCATCGGACATTTCAGCGACAATTATATCCCAATTACATAATTATTTTTTACATAGACTGATAAATAATAATGATTTATCAGCGGTTGAGAAAACCATTTCTTATTTAGATAAAGTTTCTGCTGATTCTATCCCTAATTTAGCAACTGGAACATGTATTCTGGCGGGATTAATGGCAAAAATCCCAGTAGTAATTAAAGTTAATGAAATCACAGATGAAGAAAATCAACCGCAAAGCCATAATATAAACTTAATTGAAGGGTGGAAATAATACACATGGTAAAAATTGCAATATATACATGTATATTAAAGAATTGGAAAGAATTTTTCTTGGGTAATTTGATGTTTAAAACAATAATGCTGCATTGGATTAATGTACCAATCCTTGAGTATAAAAATTAATTAAAGATGGCAATTAGTAAAAATAATTCATTCAAATTTATAGACCTATTCTCAGGAATAGGCGGTTTTCATCTTGCAATGCATAATTTAGGTGGAGAATGTGTATTTTCATCTGAAATAGATGAGCAGGCAAGAAAAACCTACCAACATAATTTTAAAGGATATAAGCCCAAATATTTTTAAAAATGGATTATTTAATGACGATATAAGAGCCATATCCCCCGATGAAATTCCAGATTTTGATGTTTTATGTGCAGGATTTCCTTGCCAACCTTTTAGCCAGGCAGGATTTAAAAAAGGTTTTGCAGATAATCATAAATCTGAAAGAGGTAATTTATTTTTCAATATCGTAGATATTATAGAAGCAAAAAAACCAAAAGCGTTTTTTCTAGAAAATGTCAGGGGTATTGTGAAACATGATGATGGAAAAACTTTTAAAAAAATTCAAGAAGTTTTAACTAAAGAGCTTGGTTATAGTTTCTATTATAAAGTTGTGAAAGCTTCTGATTATGGGCTACCCCAGTTAAGACCGAGAACATTCATGATTGGCTTTAGAAATGACGATAAATCTGAAAATTTTGATTTCCCCAAGGAGTTGCCATTAAATTTCAATATGTCGGATGTTTGGGGTGGTGAGTGCTCCAGAGAAGTAGGATTTACTATTAGGGTTGGTGGAAGAGGTTCAAATATAAGCGACCGTAGAAATTGGGATGCATATTTAGTTGATGGAGAAGTAAAAAAGTTAATGCCAGAGCAGGCTAAAAAGATGCAAGGTTTTCCCAGTGAATTTGATTTCCCTGTATCTAATACCCAAGCAATGAAACAGTTAGGAAATAGTGTTGCTATTGATGCAATTAGAGAATGTGGAAAAACATTATTAGATTATATGGCTACATTAAAAACAGAAAATAATAATAATACAAAAAATAAAGGAGAATGGACAGAGTTATATTCATTTCTTAAAATTATTAATGACAAAAAATTGTTTATGTCTGATAAAGATTTAATCGCCAATAAAGAAAATTATTTAACAGTAACAAAAGTTTCCACTTTAAATATTGAACAGTCTTGTTGTTTAGAATCTGGAGACAAAGTTATTGTAAAAAATGAAAAAACAGGAGAGGAAAAAGAGGTATTAGTTTTAGAGTTTTTAAATAAAAAATTGTTAAAAAATTGGGCTTCTATAATTAAAAAAGGTAAAGGGGCTTTTAATATTCCTGAATTTGATATATTGCAAAATCAATTAGGGGTGACGATTATTAAAGGTGGAAATAGTAACCAAAAAGCGGACATAATATTAGATATTGAAAATTCAAGTATCAATAAAAAAGATGAAGGTTTTGGTATTAAATCTTATTTAGGGAGTAAGCCAACGTTATTAAATGCGTCTGGAAATACTAACTTTATTTTTAAGGTTAAAAATCTACCATCTAAATACTTAGACGAAATTAACGCAATCAACACAAGAACTAAATTAAAAGACCGTATTGAAAAAATATATAAACTTGGAGGGGAATTAGAATTTTTCAAAATTGAAAGGGACACAATGAGATATAATTTAGAATTAATTGACAGTAATATGCCTGAAATTATTTCTAAAATGTTGATAGAGTTTTTTGTGAACAGAATCTCTTCAATAAAGAAAAATATACAAGAAGTAATATCCGCCAAAAATCTAAATACTGCTAACGCAGAAGATTTTCAGTCTCTTGAAATAAAAATAAAACGCCTACTAGTTGCAATTTTACTGGGATTTTTTGCAGGTAAAAAATGGGATGGTCACTATAACGCCAAAGGAACCATAGTAGTCAAAGATGATGGAGAGCAGGTTGCATTTCATATAATAGAACAAGAGGTGCTAGAAGATTATTTGTTTGAAAATATTAAATTTGATACGCCATCAACAACACGACATAGATATGGAAGTTTGATTTTAGAAAATGATAAGCAAATGCATTTCAAACTAAATATGCAGTTAAGGTTTTAACCCTGTAAACCAGATTGTGTAAAGTCCTCTCTAAAAATCAGACATAATCCTTCAATCTATCCTCATGCAGGATTATAAACTG
>NZ_CDSC02000067.1 GCF_001298715.1 Bathymodiolus azoricus thioautotrophic gill symbiont | reverse complement strand
CAACTTAGAATTAAAAACTACAATGGTGTACGAGTACAAAATCACCATTCATCACACAACCATTGGTCCGACGGTCGTTAGTCTTACTGTCAATACTTGACTTTCGGACCAATGACTACCCGACTAATGACTGACGGACCAATGACTGTCGGACCAGTCAGATGACCCCATGTGCATAATTTGCATTAGTTCACTCAAATTGATATAATTTTTTGTTACCTGAGCCAGAGAGCCAATGATGTATTGCCATCATTTGGCGTCCGTTCTCGTCGTCGTCTGTAAACGCTTACGTTTTGATCTTCTTCTCTGAAACCTCTGGGCCAATTGGAACCAAACTTTATGAAAGAACATTTCATAAAGTTTGGTTTTTCCTGTAAAAAGATTGGGTGTTTTTGTTGATCGGAAGTACACAAAAGAAACAATAGGTCCAAAGATATCAAAAGGTTGTTGTCTGTTTTTAACATTCTTCTCTGAAACCACTAGGACAATTGGAAACAAATTTGGCAGGAATGTTCATTGAATGGTTTTCAAAATAGTTTTTTATTTTTATTTTTTGTTGATCGGAAGTCCACAAAAGAACAAGAGTCCCAAATGTGTCAAAAATGGTGTTGTCTGTTCTTGTATGTAGCGCGTCAATTTTGATGGATTTTTTCGCTATGTTCCTTATGAGGCCAACAGTCTCATTTTTTTTTTTTTTTATCTAAAGTCCGGTTTTGATAAATTCTTTCTTGAGATTCCTTGTGACATTTCCTGTCTGCATTTTTGTTCAACCAAATTTGCCATAGTTCTTGTGGTTTCAGTAGGTTAAATGAAGCCGAAATGGACCAACATACAAAAAGATAACTTTTTTACTCTAAGTCTGATTTGTATGCAGTGGTTTCTATTGAATTCCTTTGAAAATTTCTGTCTGGAATATGCCCATAGATTAGATGTAGCGTTTTCCGTTTCAGAGAAACAAGAGCACCAAAAGTCCTATTTAATGGATTAAAGATTAAAATAGGACCATAATATGTGAAATGAATTAGAAAATCTAGTCTTGATTGTTGGGTTGCATGCTTACATATATTTACATAGAAATTTAGAAATACAAATGGGGAATTTAGAATAAAGAACTAGTTAATGCAAATAAAAAATTAGGAATTAGGAATTAAGCATTAAGAATTTTGACCCCAATTGCTTTCCATATTCTTAATTTCTAAATGTTCATTGATTAACAAATTGATATATATTGTTTTTGTCAAAACACTTTGACTCTGAATAAATTGTATGAATAAACAGGTGAGCGATACAGGCTCTGGTGAACGATACAGTCTCTGGTGAACGATACAGGCTCTGGTGAACTATACGTAGGCTCTGGTGAACGATACAGGCTCTGGTGAATGATACAGGCTCTGGTGAACGATATATACTCTAGTGAACGATATAGGCTCTGGTGAACCTCTAG
>NZ_CDSC02000066.1 GCF_001298715.1 Bathymodiolus azoricus thioautotrophic gill symbiont | reverse complement strand
TGGCATTGAGAGTGTTTGGGCGTTATTAAAACGCGGTTATCATGGTGTATTTCATCATTTTTCAGATAAACATATCGGGCGTTATGTTGATGAGTTTGTTTTTAGGTTGAATGATGGTAATGTCAAACGATCGACACTGGATAGAATTGATTCAATTGTGTTTGGATTTAGTGGTAATAGACTGTCTTATAAGATGTTGGTGTTAATATAAGTTAGTCCCAAACTTTAAATTTTTAAGAGGTGAGAATAACCTAACCGAATTTAAAGAAAATGACAATAAAAGCCGATTCTTTTGTCAATCTTGCGGTGCGCCAATTATGGCAAAACTTAAAAATAACCCTGATTACACAAGGGTTAGACTAGGGACAATTACAACTGATGTTGATGAAGCCATTGAAAAACATATTTTTACTCAATCAAAAGCAAGCTGGGATACTATCTGTGATGATATTCCGCAACACAAAGAATGGTAAATTAGGAGTGGCAAATGAGTGGCAATAGTATTGGCAAATTATTCACAGTAACCACTGCTGGTGAATCACATGGCGAAGCACTGATAGGTATTGTTGACGGTTGCCCGCCTAATATGGCACTTTCTGAGGCTGACTTACAAGGGGACTTGGATTTAAGAAAGCCAGGTACTTCACGCCACACAACACAGCGTCGTGAAGAAGACCTGGTAAAAATTTTATCAGGCACTTTTGAAGGCAAAACTACCGGCACACCGATTGCACTCATCATTCAAAACACCGATCAACGCTCTAAAGACTATGGCAATATCGCCAACACTTTCCGCCCTGGTCATGCGGATTACACTTACGAACAAAAATACGGCATTCGTGATTATCGTGGTGGAGGGCGCTCTTCTGCGCGTGAGACAGCGATGCGTGTTGCCTGTGGCGGTATTGCTAAAAAGTATTTAAAACAAGAATTTGGTATTGAAATTAAAGGTTATCTTGCGCAGTTAGGACCCATTAAAACAGAAACATTGGATTGGAATGAAGTGCATAACAACCCTTTCTTCTGCCCTGATGTGAGTAAAGTGACAGAACTTGAAGAGTACATGGACGCTTTAAGAAAATCAGGGGATTCCATTGGTGCGCGTATCAACATAGTTGCCAGCAATATGCCAGTTGGATTAGGGGAGCCAATTTTTGACAGATTAGAAGCTGATGTTGCGCATTCAATGATGAGCATTAACGCCGTTAAAGGCGTAGAAATCGGTGCTGGATTTGACTGTATTACCCAAAAAGGCACACAGCATCGTGACACTATTACCCCGCAGGGTTTTGCATCTAATAATGCGGGGGGCACACTTGGTGGCATTAGTTCTGGACAAGATTTGTTAGTTTCTATCGCACTCAAACCAACTTCAAGCTTACGCCTTCCAATCGGCAGTATCGACAAAGATGGCAAACCAACAAAGGTCATTACCAAAGGTCGTCACGACCCATGCGTGGGCATTCGTGCCACGCCAATTGCTGAGGCAATGTTGGCAATTACGCTGATGGACCATGTGATGCGCCAGCGTGCGCAGAATACAGGGGTGAAATCATCTACGCCTGCTGTTCCTGCAAGTAAATAAAAATATAACAACCATTAATACAAGGAAGGAAAAATGCTTTTTTCTCTAATCAACAAATACATCTCTATTAATCCAAAAAATGATATCCTATCAGGGTTAACCGTTGCGCTTGCCTTAGTGCCAGAGGCGGTTGCCTTTGCTCTACTGGCTGGTGTGGGTCCATTAGTCGGTTTGTATGCTGCTTTTACCATTGGTTTGGTTACTTCGATTATCGGTGGTCGCCCAGGTATGATTTCTGGTGCAACAGGTGCGATTGCTGTAGTGATTGGCACACTGGTGGCAGTTCATGGTGTGGAGTATTTATTTGCTGCAGTAGTGCTCACAGGCCTTATTCAAATTGCTTTTGGCTTACTCAAACTTGGTAAATTTATTCGTCTCGTGCCACACCCTGTGTTTTTGGGCTTTGTAAACGGTATTGCGATGGTTATTTTTATCGGACAAATTAAACAATTTAAAATCGGCGATGCATGGATTACTGGCGAGCCATTAATGATTATGCTAGCCATTATTGCCGCTACAATGGCAATTATTTATTTATTACCAAAATTTACCAAAGTCGTGCCTGAAATTTTGGTGGCAGTTATCGTTGGTAGTTTAGCGGTGATTTGGCTTGGACTTGATACTCGCACAGTGGGTGATGTGGCTTCTATTAAAGGTGGTATTCCTGCTTTTCACATCCCTGATGTGGCGTTTAGTTTTGAAACACTAACAATCATTTTCCCTTATGCGCTTACCATGGCGTTAGTCGGCTTAATTGAAAGCTTGCTTACTTTGAACTTAGTTGATGACCTTACAGAAACCACAGGGCAGCCAAATCGAGAAAGTGTTGGTCAAGGTGTGGCAAATACACTAACAGGTCTATTTGGTGGCATGGGTGGCTGTGCAATGGTGGGCCAAAGTATTATTAATATTAAATCTGGCGGTCGTGGTCGTTTGTCAGGTATTGTTGCTTCAGTTGCATTGCTATTATTCATCCTTTATCTGTCTGAATACATTGAGATGATTCCAATTGCAGTATTGATCGGTGTAATGTTTATGGTGGTGATTGGCACCTTTGAATGGTGCACGCTAAGCTTGTTTGGCAAAATACCTGCATTAGACATTGTTACTGGTATTTCGGTGGCTGTTATTACTGTGTTGACTGACAACCTTGCATTAGCAGTGATTGTTGGTGTTATTCTGTCTGCCTTGTCTTTTGCTTGGGAGTCAGCCAGCAAGATTTTTGTTAAACAACATCAAAATGATAAAGGCAATAATGTCTATGAGGTGCACGGCACTTTGTTCTTTGCCTCAAAAGAGCATTTTCAAGAATTATTTAACCCTAAAGCAGACACCAATGATGTCTACATTGATTTTGGCAATGCTCGAGTGCTAGACCACTCAGCCATTCAAGCAATTGATAAATTGGCTATACGCTATAAACGCATTGGCAAAACATTGCACCTACAACACCTAAGTGCTGAGTGTCGATTGCTACTTAAAACCGCAAAAAACTTAGTAGAAGTCAATGTTTTAGAAGATCCTACCTACCATATAGCAGATGACAAATTAGCTTAGCACTTGAAATTTTAACTCAATATCCATATAATAAATATTGGAAATAAAAATATAAAAAAACACCATTTGGAGGTAAAAATATGAAAAAAACATTAGCGATAACTATATTACTAACATCAACATTGCTTAACGCAACACATGGATCTCATCAGCCAAATTTCTTTAATCACCACCCCACATTTAACCAAAATTTCTGGCGTGACTTTAATCATCAATTCCAACAATTTAACCATCAAATGAATGAACTTCAACACGATGCTCACGCTGTTAACACTTATTCAAAGCAGTACTTTGATAAGGCATCTAATCATTATGTTGTCAAGATTAAAACCCTAGGCATTGATAAAGTCAACTTTAACATCTCGACTGATAAAAACAACTTGATTATCAAAGCCAAACAAAATTCAAAGAGTGGCAATAGAAGCTCATCAAGCTATTTCTCGCAAGTCATTTCTATTCCCAAAGATGGCGATGCGGACAATATTATGACAGAGTTCAAAGAAGGTGTATTAAAGATATCAATCCCAAAACTTGACAAACCCAAGCCTCAGACTAGAAAAATAACTATCCAATAAAAGGAAAAAGCAAAGAAAGCCTGACTTTCTTCATTTGCCCTTTTCGTCGCCCCAAAGGAGCTTGTGCAGTTGCACTTGCAAACGCACATTGAGCTGCCCATCTAAGATCCACTGTGCCAACTGGGCAGGCTCAATAGCATCAAAAACAGAGGAAAACAACACTTCTGCTTGCGTTGGATATTTGCTTAAAAGTTTCACACTCCAATCAAAATCAGCCTTTGAGCCGATGACGAGCTTTAATTGATCTTTGGTTTCTAATTTTTCTATGTTGTCGTATAGGTTTTTATCCGATTCGTTTGATGAGGGAGTTTTAATATCCATCACAATGGATACATCTGGATTAATATCGGCAATATCAATACTGCCACTAGTCTCTAATGACACCTGATAATTTTCTTTAACCAGCCTATCCAGCAAAACATAGCAATTAATTTGTGCTAAAGGCTCGCCGCCTGTGACACAGACAAACTTAGTATTGTACTTTTTAACCTCAGTGAGTATGGTGTCAATACTAAGCGGATTGTTACCTTTAAAGGCATACTCAGTATCGCAATAACTGCATCTGAGTGGGCAGCCTGTGAGGCGTACAAACACGGTAGGCAAGCCCACTTCTCGTGCTTCGCCTTGCAAGGAATAAAAGATTTCGTTAATATTAAGTTCAGTATTCATAATGTGCGTGAGAATTTTCTAAAAGATTTAATCATTTCGTAAATTAATACAACTTGTAATATTTTATAAAAGAAAAATAGGTATCTGTCTACATCACTCACAAAGCTAAATCTAAATATCTTAT
>NZ_CDSC02000167.1 GCF_001298715.1 Bathymodiolus azoricus thioautotrophic gill symbiont | reverse complement strand
GTCTCGAAAGTAACTGACTAAGACATTGGTTTTTAGCATTTATAACGGATGACAGATTAAGAAATAGAAAAAGTAAGTGGCTCAATTTTGAGTCTTATAAAAAATACCTTTAGCAGTCCATAGGATTGGTAGAGGCATTTTTTTTAATTTTAGGCAAGTGGCTCAATTGGTAGAGTGGCGGTCTCCAAAACCGTTGGTTGGGGGTTCGAGTCCCTCCTTGCCTGCCATATTAAAGGATGTAATGTGAGTAAGAATGTAGAGAATCAAGTTAGATCAGAATCATCAATAGGCGTGATTGTATCGCTTCTAATTGTAGTGGGTTTTCTTGCGCTTTTCTATTTAGACCCGTTGGAGTTAAATGTAACACTTTATAAGGTGTTAGTTTTACTGGCGGGTTTAGTAATAGCAGGATTTGTGTTTTTCAAATCGCCACAAGGCATCCAATTTAGTGCGTTTTTAAAAGAAACAAAAATTGAATTACGCAAAGTTGTTTGGCCGACGAAGGATGAAACTATTAAGACAACCGGCATGATTATGGTAGCGGTAATTATCGTTGCTATTTTCTTGTGGATTGTTGATGCATTCTTTACTTGGGCTGTGCAATTATTAACAAATTAAAAAGAGGTTTTTAAAGATGTCTAAAAGATGGTATGTACTCCACGCGAGAAGCGGTTATGAAGCAAAAGTAAAGGCCACAATTGAAGAGGCAATTGATAGAGAAGGGCTATCAGACTTACTTGGTGATGTCATGATTCCAACTGAGAAAGTGGTAGAGCTAAAAGATGGACAGAAGAAAACAGCTGAGCGTAAATTTTTCCCAGGTTATATGTTAATCAATATGGAATTAACTGAGCCAAGTTGGTTATTGGTAAAAAATACCAACAATGTGATTGGATTTATTGGCGGGTCTTCGGGTAAGCCATCGCCAATTACACAGCGTGAAGTTGATAAGATTACGGCACGCGTACAAGAAGGTGCTGACAAGCCTAAGCCCAAGGTTGCTTATCAACCAGGTGAAGAAATTTTGGTTATTGATGGTCCATTTAATGAGTTTAATGGTACGGTTGAATCAGTTGATTATGAAAAGAATTTACTGAAAGTAGAGGTGTTGATTTTTGGACGCACTACACCAGTAGAATTAGAGTTTTCTCAAGTACAGAAGACTTAATTTAACAGGGGAGCTCTTAACACAGCGCTTGCACCCAAAATGAGGGAAAACCCTCGAGGAAAGAAAAATGGCTAAGAAAATTGAATCCTATATTAAGCTGCAGATTCCAGCACAAGAGGCAAATCCATCACCTCCAGTAGGCCCGGCATTAGGCCAACATGGTGTGAATATTATGGATTTCTGTAAAGCGTTCAACGCTTCAACGCAAGACATTGATAAAGGTATGAAGGTGCCAGTGGTTATCACAGTTTATAGTGATCGTAGTTTTACCTTTATTACTAAGACACCGCCAGCAGCATTGTTAATTTTAAAAGTAACAGGCATTAAAAAAGGCAGTGGTGTGCCACATACTGACAAAGTTGGCAAGATTACTCGTGCACAATTAGAAGAAGTTGCAAGTATTAAAATGAAAGATTTAAATGCAAATGATATGGATGCAGCAGTGAGTATTATTGCTGGTACAGCCCGTTCAATGGGTGTTGAAGTGGAGGGCTGAGACAATGGCTAAATTAACAAAAAAACAAAAAAATATCGCAGAAAAAATTGAAGCTGATAAGCGTTATGCAATGATTGAAGCGTTGACATTATTAAAAGAGTGTTCAACAGCAAAATTTGATGAGTCTATTGATGTGAGTGTCAATCTTGGTGTTGATGCAAATAAATCTGACCAAAATGTACGTGGCGCAGTAGTTTTGCCAAACGGTACTGGAAAATCAGTGCGTGTTGCGGTATTTACGCAAGGTGACAATATAGAAAAAGCAAAAGCAGCGGGTGCTGATGTTGTTGGTATGGAGGACTTAATGAAATCAATGCAGGATGGTGACCTTAACTACGATGTTGTGATTGCTTCTCCAGATGCAATGGGTGTTGTTGGTCGTTTAGGTCAAATATTAGGTCCTCGTGGTTTGATGCCTAATCCTAAAGTCGGCACAGTAACACCAGATGTTGCAACTGCGGTTAATAATGCAAAAGCAGGTCAGGTGCGCTATCGTACGGACAAAGCGGCGATTATTCATGCTGGCATTGGTAAAGCTTCATTTACTGCAGATGCATTGGCTGAAAATATTACTGCTTTAATGGAAGCATTGAAAAAAGCAAAACCTAGTTCGGCTAAGGGTATTTACTTTAAAAAAATAAGTGTTTCATCAACGATGGGTCCAGGCCTAAGTGTTGATTTAGCCTCAGTAGATATTTAGTTTAGACTAAAAAAAATTCTTTTAGGTCTTAGAATTATTCTATGACCTCAAAGACCATAGGTGCAGATATTCCTCCTGGAGTGTTTGTTTAAGTGAGTGGTAACACACTCAGCCTATGTAGAGGGTATGAGAATACTCTAGGGTGAAAGTTATAAAATTTTATAACTTTCTTTTTTAAACTGTTTAGGAGAGAGACAAAATGGCTCTAAATCTTGAAGCAAAAAAAGTTGTTGTTAAGCAAGTAAATGCACTCGCACAGAGTAGTATTTCTGTTGGTGTAGCTGAGTATCGCGGGTTAACAGTTGAGCAAATGACTAATCTACGTGCTAGCGCAATAGATGCAAATGTTTCTTTACGCGTCGTAAAAAATACCTTGGCAAAAAGAGCGTTAGAGAATACAGCGTGTGAATGTGTGATGCCTGTGTTGAGCGGACCGGTAGTTCTTGGTTTTTCACAAGAAGACCCAGGTGCGGTGGCACGAGTATTCAAAGATTTCGTTAAGGAAAACGAAGATTTAGTTGTTAGAGGTCTGGGTGTTTCAGGTGACTTTGTGGAAGCAAGTGAACTTAAGCGCATTGCAGATTTGCCAACTAAAGACCAAGCGATTAGCTTAGTGATGGCATTGATGTTGGCACCAGTTGAAAAACTAGCAAGGAGTCTAAATGATGTTCTTGGTCAAGTGACTCGAGTGGTTTCAGCAGTGGCACAACAAAAACAATAATAAATATAAATAAAAAGGAGTAAATATCATGGCTAAATTAACCAATGAAGATATTTTAAATGCAATTGCTGATATGTCAGTAATGGATGTTGTTGAACTGGTTTCAGCAATGGAAGAGAAGTTTGGTGTATCTGCTGCTGTAGTAGCAGCACCAGTTGCAGCAGCGGCAGATGCTGGTGCAGCAGCGGTAGAAGAAAAAGACGAGTTTGATGTAATGTTGACTAGTTTTGGTGAGAAGAAAGTTGCTGTTATTAAAGCAGTACGCGGTATCACTGGTCTTGGTCTTAAAGAGGCTAAAGATATGGTTGAATCAGCACCTGTTGCCATTAAAGAAGGCGCGTCTAAAGCAGAATCTGAAGATGTCAAGAAGCAGCTTGAAGAAGCTGGTGCTAGCGTAGAACTTAAATAATTAGCTCTACGAAAAACCCAGAATCCCCGTCCCCGTGAGGGGATTTTGGTGTTTTTGTACTCTTATTGAGTGCGTTATCAGTCTATAAAGGTTTATAGACTGACCCTATTATTAAAAGAGGTTTTTTGATCTCTTAGAGACTTTCTTAATAGATTGTCTTTTTTAAATTGTAAGATTAAATAATGCGAGGTATTATGGCTTATTCATTTACTGAAAAAAAGCGAATTAGAAATAATTTTGGTTCAAGAGAATCAATTTTAACTGAACCAGATTTACTGGCTATCCAGATTGAATCGTTTAACGGTTTTATTCAAGCAGGCAAAGAAGAAAAAGAAGATGTTGGCTTGCATGCAGTTTTTCAATCTGTTTTTCCAATTACAGCGAATAACGGTTATGCAGAAATTGAATATGTAGATTATGAACTACAACAGCCGAAATTTAATGTTGAAGAGTGTAAATTACGCGGCACTACTTTTGCTTCAATATTGCGTGTTAAATTAAATTTAGTTTTATTTGATAAAAATGGTTCAACTTTAAAGAAGAAGCGAAAAATTAAGCAAGTTATTGAAGAAGATGTTTATTTAGGTCAATTGCCATTGATGACTGACACAGGTACTTTTGTTATTAATGGTACTGAGCGTGTTGTGGTATCTCAATTGCATAGGTCACCAGGTGTTATTTTTGAACACGATAAAGGCAAGACGCACTCTTCAGGTAAGATTTTATTCTCATCTCGTATTATTCCTTACCGTGGCTCATGGTTGGATTTTGAATTTGACCATCACGAGCATTTATATGTGCGAATTGACCGTCGTCGTAAATTACCAGCAACTACATTATTGCGTGCAATGGGCCTTGATTCAAGTGTAATTCTTGATACATTTTTTGAGAAACTTGATGTTACGCTTAAAGCAAAATCTTGCGATGTGGGTTTATCTCCTGCCAAATTACGCGGTACAATTGCTGAATTTGATATTAAGTCAGGTAAAGATGTTGTGATTGAAAAAGGTCGTCGTATTACGACTAAGCACACAAAAATCTTAGAAAAAGAAGGCGTAAAATCAATTAATACACCATTTGAGTATTTATTAGATAAAGTTGTTTCGCAGGATGTTATCGATAAAGAAACAGGTGAAATTCTAATCGCTGCTAATACAGTTATTAGCGAAGAAGTATTAGAATTAATCATAGCTAACAAGATTAAGAAACTTGAAATCCTTTATATCAATGAATCTGAGACAGGTGCTTATATTTCTGATACTTTGCGCTTAGATGAGACGCAAACTGAAATTGAAGCGCGTATGTCTATTTATCATGTGATGCGCCCAGGTGAGCCAGCAACGGAAGATGCGGTTAATTTATTGTTTAACAATCTATTCTTTAAGAATGAACGCTATGATCTTTCTAAGGTAGGTCGTATGAAGCTTAATCGTCGTTTAGGCATTGAGGCTGAAACAGGCGAACATGTGTTGATGAACGAAGATATTTTGAATGTTGTTAAATTACTAATTAACATTAAAGATGGTAAGGATTCTGTTGATGATGTTGATACGCTTGCGAATAGACGCGTAAGAGCAATCGGTGAAATGATTGAGAACCAATTTAGAATTGGTTTAGTACGCGTTGAAAAGGCAGTTAAAGAAGGTCTGAACTTAGCTGAAACAGATGAATTAACACCACAAGATTTGATTAATTCTAATCCAGTGTCAGCTGCGGTTAAAGAGTTTTTTGGTTCTTCTCAGTTGTCTCAATTTATGGACCAAGTAAATCCATTATCAGGTATCACACACAAGCGTCGTATTTCTGCTTTAGGTCCAGGTGGTTTGACGCGTGAGCGTGCTGGTTTTGAAGTACGCGATGTTCATCCATCACACTATGGTCGCCTATGTCCAATTGAAACACCAGAAGGTCCAAATATTGGTTTGATTAATACGCTGGCAGTTTATGCTAAAACCAATAATTACGGCTTTTTAGAGACGCCGTATCAAGTGGTTAAGAGTGGTAAGGTCACTGATGAAGTTATTTATGTTTCTGCGATTGATGAAATCACACATACTATTGCACAGGCAAATGCCAGTGTTGATACAAAAGGTAAGTTGATGGATGATTTAATTTCTTGTCGTCATAAGAATGAATTTGTTTTGGTAAATTCTGAAGATGTCACTTTAATTGATATTGACTCTAAGCAAATTGCATCCGTGGCAGCATCGTTGATTCCGTTCTTAGAGCATGATGACGCGAACCGTGCGTTAATGGGTTCAAATATGCAGCGTCAAGCGGTACCAACACTTCGTGCTGAGAAGCCTTTAGTTGGTACAGGTATTGAGCGTGTTGTAGCAACGGATTCTCGTGTTTGTGTGACTGCTAAACATAGTGGTGTGGTTGAAGCGGTTGATGCTTCTCGTATCGTTATTCGTGTTGATTCTAAACAGACTAAAGTTAGTGAATTGGGTGTTGATATTTACAACCTTACAAAATACGCGCGCTCTAATCAGAATACTTGTATTAACCAAAAACCTTTGGTTAAAACTGGCGATAAAATATTAGCAGGTGATGTTTTGGCTGACGGTCCTTCAACAGATTTAGGTGAATTGGCGTTGGGTCAAAATATGAAAATCGCTTTTATGCCATGGAATGGCTATAATTTTGAAGATTCAATTTTAATTTCTGAACGTGTTATACAAGAAGACCGCTACACTACCATTCATATTGAAGAATTGACTTCTTATGCGCGTGACACTACTTTAGGTCCTGAGGAAATCACAGCTGATATTCCGAATGTTAGTGAATCTGCGCTTGCTAAACTTGATGAAGTTGGTGTGGTTTATGTTGGTGCTCGTGTTAAGGGTGGCGATATTTTGGTGGGTAAAGTGACACCTAAGAGTGAAACTGTACTTTCTCCAGAAGAGAAATTATTGCGTGCTATTTTTGGTGAAAAAGCCAACAATGTCAAAGACTCTTCGTTGCGTATTGGTGCATCAAAATCTGGTGTAGTTATTGATGTACAGGTCTTTACCCGTGATAGCGTTGAAAAGGACGCAAGAGCACAAAGTATTGATGAAAACAGATTGGCGAAAATCAGGAAAGATATTGACGATGAGTTTGGTATTATTGATGGTGATATTTTCCGTCGTATTCGCCTCAAACTTTCAGGTAATGAAGTAACAAAAGCTGTTGCTGGTATTAAGGCGGGTGAGAAACTAAGTGCTAAAAATATGAAACCTTTAACCAATGAAGAGTTTGCAAAGCTTAAAGTAAAAGATGCAGCTGTTAATAAAGAAGTAGCAGTATTGGTTAAACAGGCTAAAGCGAAACAAGTTGAGTTTGATGCTTTCTTTAAAAATGAACGCGCTAAGATTAACGAAGATGCAGAACTGCCACCAGGTGTCATGAAGATGGTTAAAGTTTATGTGGCGACGCGTAAAACACTCCAAGTGGGTGATAAGATGGCGGGTCGTCATGGTAATAAAGGTGTTATTTCACGCGTATCTCCAGTGGAAGATATGCCTTATTTAGCAGATGGCTCTACTATTGATGTTGTGCTTAATCCGCTAGGTGTACCCTCTCGAATGAATGTTGGGCAGGTGCTAGAAGTTCACTTAGGTTATGCAGCTAAAGGCTTAGGCTACAAGATTGCTGCGATGCTGGATGAAAAACGCACTGAAATGGTCAAGGAAATTAGAGCCTTCTTAGATAAGGTTTATAATTCTTACGGTAAGACAGAGGATTTAAACAGTTTTAACGATGAAGAAATTATTGAATTGGCAAACAACCTTCGTGAAGGCGTGCCAATGGCAACACCAGTATTTGATGGTATTAAAGAAAAAGACATTAAATCATTATTAAAGTTGGCTGATTTACCAGAATCTGGTCAAGAGCAACTTTACGATGGTCGCACAGGTGAAGCATTTGACCGCCCAATAACAGTTGGTTATATGCATATGTTGAAGCTTAATCATTTAGTTGACGACAAGATGCATGCACGCTCAACAGGACCTTATTCATTAGTAACGCAGCAACCACTCAGTGGTAAAGCACAATTTGGTGGTCAGCGTTTTGGTGAGATGGAAGTTTGGGCATTAGAGGCTTATGGTGCAGCACACACATTGCGTGAGATGTTAACCGTTAAATCAGACGATGTTACTGGTCGTGCGAAGATGTATAAGAGCATTGTTGACGGGGTGAATTTGACTGAGTCAGTCATGCCAGAATCCTTTAATGTATTGGTTAAAGAAATTCGTTCATTAGGTATTGATGTTGAACTTGAACAACACTAATTAGGAGTGTAAATATGAAAGATTTATTACAAATTTTAAAACAGCAAAACAAAGAGCAAGATTTTGATGCCATTAGAGTTGGCTTGGCTTCTCCTGAGAAGATTCGTTCGTGGTCGTATGGCGAGGTAAAAAAACCTGAAACCATTAACTATCGCACTTTTAAACCTGAAAGAGAAGGCTTGTTTTGTGCTAAAATTTTCGGTCCAATGAAAGACTTTGAGTGTTTATGTGGCAAATACAAGCGTATGAAATTCCGTAATGTTGTCTGTGAAAAATGTGGTGTTGAAGTAACCCTATCAAAGGTGCGTCGTGAACGCATGGGTCATATCAACTTAGCGGCACCAGTAGCGCATATTTGGTATTTAAAATCATTACCATCGCGTCTTGGACTATTGATGGATATGACATTAAAAGATATTGAGCGTGTTTTATATTTTGAGGCATTCTTAGTCACAGACCCAGGCTCAACACCATTAATATATAAGCAGTTGTTGACTGAAGAGATGTATTATGATGCACTTGATGAATATGGCGATGATGAGTTTGAGGCAAAAATGGGTGCAGAAGCCATCCAAGACATTCTAAAAGAAATGCAACTTGAAAAAGAAGCGGCAAACCTTCGTGAAGATAGTCTTAACACCAAAAGCCAGACTAAGCTTAAGAAGTATAATAAGCGTTTGAAGTTGGTTGATTCTTTGATTCAATCAAGTAATAAGCCTGAGTGGATGGTGCTTAATGTGTTACCAATTCTTCCACCAGACCTGCGCCCATTAGTGCCGTTAGATGGCGGTCGTTTTGCGACTTCTGATTTGAATGATTTATACCGTCGTGTTATTAATCGTAATAATCGTTTAGCGCGTTTATTAGAATTAGATGCCCCTGAAATTATTGTGCGTAACGAAAAGCGTATGTTGCAAGAAGCTGTGGATTCACTGATTGACAATGGTCGTCGTGGCCGTGCGGTAATGGGTAATAACCGTCGTCCGCTTAAATCAATTGCCGATATGATTAAGGGTAAGCAAGGTCGTTTCCGTCAGAACTTACTTGGTAAGCGTGTTGATTATTCAGGTCGTTCAGTGATTGTTTGTGGTCCATATCTTAAATTGCACCAATGTGGATTGCCAAAGAAAATGGCATTAGAATTATTCAAGCCGTTTATTTATAACCGTCTGCAAGCACAAAATTTAGCGTCAACCATTAAAGCTGCGAAGAAAATGGTAGAAGCAGAAACGCCAGAAGTTTGGGATATTTTAGAAAAAGTTGTGCATCAACATCCAGTGTTATTAAACCGTGCACCTACCTTACACCGTTTAGGTATCCAAGCATTTGAGCCATTACTGATTGAAGGTAAGGCAATTCAATTGCATCCACTAGTTTGTGGTGCATTTAACGCTGACTTTGATGGTGACCAAATGGCGGTACATGTACCTTTATCTGAAGAGGCACAATTGGAAGCAAGAACGCTAATGTTGGCTTCTAATAATGTTTTACATCTTGCAAGTGGTGAGCCAATTATCGTGCCTTCACAGGATGTAATCTTGGGTCTTTATTATATGACGCGTGATATGATTAATCAAAAAGGCGAAGGACTAATTTTTGCCAATGCCATTGAAGCATTAAATGCTTATGAATCAGGCGCTACTTCTTTGCACGCCAAAGTTAAATTACGCATTCAAGATTATGAAAAAGTTGATGGTAAATATCAGTCAACCAGCAAGCGTATTGTTGATACCACAGTAGGTCGTGCGATTTTCTCAAGAATTTTGCCAGCTGGATTGTCATTTGATTTGATTAACAAAGCGATTAGCAAGAAAGTAGTGTCAAACTTAATTCATGTTTGTTACCAAACGCAAGAATTAAAAGACACAGTAGTCTTTGCCGACCAAATGATGTATATGGGCTTTCAATACTCAACCAAGTCAGGTATTTCATTTTGTTCAAACGATATGACCATTCCTGATAGTAAAGCGGGCATGATTGATGAGGCAAATACACAAGTTAAAGAGGTTCAGAAGCAGTACGCACAAGGCGTGGTGACTGATGGTGAGCGTTATAACAAGGTGATTGATATTTGGTCACGAACTTCTGAGACTGTTGCGAAAGCAATGATGGACGAAATCGGCTTTG
This sequence comes from Bathymodiolus azoricus thioautotrophic gill symbiont, assembly GCF_001298715.1. Lineage (GTDB taxonomy): Bacteria > Pseudomonadota > Gammaproteobacteria > PS1 > Pseudothioglobaceae > Thiodubiliella. Next base: position 2,169 of record NZ_CDSC02000167.1, on the reverse strand, counting down.
AGAATTTTGAAGACAGTAATGGTAAGATTCAAAAATTGCCATCGTTTAACTCGGTTTATATGATGGCTGACTCTGGTGCGCGTGGTTCACCTGCACAGATGCGTCAGTTAGCGGGTATGCGTGGTCTAATGGCAAAACCAGACGGTTCAATTATTGAAACACCCATTACTTCAAACTTCCGTGAAGGCTTGAATAATATGCAATACTTTATTTCAACACATGGTGCGCGTAAAGGTTTGGCTGATACAGCACTTAAAACAGCGAACTCAGGTTACTTGACGCGTCGTTTGGTTGATGTTGCACAAGATTTAGTTGTGAATGAAGAAGATTGTGGTACAGAAAATGGCTTGATGATGAAAGCAACCATTGAGGGTGGTAATATTGTGCAGACATTAGGCAAGGCAGTGTTAGGTCGTGTAATGGCTGAAGATGTTATGGTACCGGATTCAAAGAAAATATTACTACCCAAGGGTCACTTAGTAACATTAGAGGATTCAGACAAGATTAATAAAGTGGGTGTAGAGTCTATTAAGGCGCGTTCTACCATTACTTGTGATGCGCGTTACGGCGTGTGTGCTTCTTGTTATGGTAATGACATGGCACGAGGTCATAAGATTGGTGTTGGTGAAGCAGTTGGTGTGATTGCAGCGCAGTCAATTGGTGAGCCAGGCACACAGTTGACCATGCGTACTTTCCACATTGGTGGTGCAGCATCTGCATCAACAACAGTGAGTAGCATCAATATTGATAATGATGGTATCGCACATTTCGAAAGTCTTAAATCAATCACCAATGTGAATGGCGACTTAGTGGTTATTTCTCGTTCTACTGAGGTTACCATTCGTAATGCCAAAGGTCAAGAGGTTGAGCGATATAAGATTCCTTATGGTGCAATTGCTCATGTTAAAGATGGCGGTAAAGTTAAGGCAAAAGACAAGATTGCGGACTGGGACCCACATACGCATCCCATTATTTCTGAGCAAGCAGGTCGTGTGATTTTTGTTGACTTCGTGGAAGGTATAACGGTCAATAAAAACACAGACCCATTAACGGGGCTTGTTTTCTTCGAAATGATTGATGAAGGTGAACGCTCAGCAGCAGCGAAAGGTTTGAAGCCGATGATTAAAGTCGTTGAAGCAAAAGATTCTGAAGTTGTATTATCAACACACTACTTACCATCAGGAGTTAAGATTAATTTAGAAGACAATCAGGTAATTACAGCAGGTGAAGTTTTAGCGAAGATCCCTAAAGACCAATCTAAGACCAGTGATATTACGGGTGGACTACCGCGTGTTGCAGATTTGTTTGAAGCGCGCAAAGCGAAAGACCATTCAATTCTTGCAGAAGTAAGTGGTATTGTTAGTTTTGGTAATCCGACTAAGTCTAAGGAGCGCTTGATAATTACTTCACAAGAGGGCGAAGCCACTGAGATGATGATTCATAAATGGCGTCAAATTAATGTGTTTGATGGTGAGACTGTTGAAAAGGGTGATGTGATCTCTGATGGACCATCAAACCCGCATGATATTTTGCGTTTATTAGGCGTAGAGGCACTGGCGAGTTATGTGATTAAAGAGGTGCAGAATGTTTACCGTCTACAAGGTGTAAATATTTCCGATAAGCATATTGAGGTGATTGTTAAACAAATGTTACGCAAGGTAGAAGTGCTTGACACAGGTGATTCTAACTTAGTGAATGGAGAAACAGCTGAGTATGCTCGTGTGATAGATATGAATAAACAGCTAGCAGCACAAGGTAAAGACTTGGTGGTTTATCAAAGATTGCTAATGGGTATTACTAAAGCGTCATTAGCAACAGAGTCATTTATTTCTGCAGCATCGTTCCAAGAGACAACGCGTGTATTAACTGAGGCATCGACTACAGGTCGTGTTGATAATTTACTAGGTCTTAAGGAAAATGTGATTGTTGGTCGTTTAATTCCAGCAGGTACAGGCTTTGTTCATCATCAGGAGCGTAAGGCTCGTCGCGTAGAAAATACCATGCAAACTGCAGAAGCAGAGGCGCAACTTTCAGCTGAATTGAGTGAAGCAGACGCAGAGATGCAAGCATCCGCTGAACAATAGCAGTTATTACTACTTAAATAAAGAAAGCCATGCTAATGTAAGTTAGCATGGCTTTTTTTATTTTTAGAGACCTTTACATAAATAG
>NZ_CDSC02000357.1 GCF_001298715.1 Bathymodiolus azoricus thioautotrophic gill symbiont | reverse complement strand
TTATTGTTAGTTTTATTGTTATAAATCAATGTTTTGTGTGGTTTTTAAGGGCTGACTAAGTATTTTAATCGGTTAATTTTAAAAAACTTTAAGTTAACACTGACCTATATTTAATCGGATGTAGTGATAGATGCAGGTGTAGCGCCTCCAAAGCGTGAGTCACCCCACGCCGTGATTGATCCATCGGCTTTAACGGCAACAAAGGCATACTGAGTTGAATAAATCTTTATATAACCACTATCAGAGGGCGCACCTGTACCTCCAGAACTGCCACCCCACGCCGTGATTGATCCATCGGCTTTAAGAGCGGCAAAGGCGTTAATGGTTGAATAAATCTTGGTATAGCCACTATCAGAGGGTGCACTGCCACCTGAAACACCCCACGCCGTGATTGATCCATCGGCTTTAAGGGCGGCAAAGGCAAACTGATTTGAATAAATTTTGGTATAACCATTACCAGAGGGCGCAGTACCCACATAGCCCCACGACGTGATTGATCCATCGGCTTTAAGGGCGGCAAAGGCTTTATCAGTTGAATAAATTTTGGCATAGCCTTTATCATAGGGCGTACCTACGCCTCCATAATACGAATTACCCCACGACGTGATTGACCCATCGGCTTTAAGGGCGGCAAAGGCAAACCCAGTTGAATAAATCTTGGTATAGCCGCTATCAGAGGGTGCATCTGTGCCTCCATAACGTGAGGCACCCCACGCCGTGATTGACCCATCGGCTTTAAGGGCGGCAAAGGCACCCCCAGTTGAATAAATCTTGGTATAGCCGCTATCAGAGGGTGCACCTGTGCCGCCTCCCCAACTCGAACCCCACGCCGTGATTGATCCATCGGCTTTAAGGGCGGCAAAGGCACTCCTAGTTGAATAAATCTTGGTATAGCCGCTATCAGAGGGCGCACCTGAGCCTCCAGAACTTGAGTCACCCCACTCCGTGATTGATCCATCGACTTTAAGGGCGGCAAAGGCATCCGAAGTTGAATAAATCTTAATGTAGCCACTACCAGAGGGTGCTGTACCTCCATAACGCAAGTCACCCCACGCCGTGATCGATCTATCGGCTTCAATAGTGGCAAAGGCATACCCAGTTGAATAAATCTTGGTATAGCCACTACCAGAAGGCACATCTGTGCCTCCAGAACTTGAGCCACCCCACGCCGTGATTGATCCGTCGGCTTGAAGAGCGGCAAAGGTATTCCAGTTAGGATGATTTGACGCATTATAAAACCCGCCAAAATTATTAATGGCACTAGAGTAATCCACCTCAGCAAAGCGCCACTTTTCTGCTGATCTTTCTGATATTTTTTGCCAGTAATCTGCCAATAAAGCCGCTCGAGCAGGTAAAAATTGCTCGGTTAATGCTAGGGATAAAGCGCCTTGCTCATCAACATGAACAAAATATTTACTCTTTGGCCAGTTAACATTCGGGGCAATTCTTGCATCGTTACTGTTTCGATGGCAACCGCTACAACTCATTGCCTTAGCACGATTCATAATCATTTTTGCATTGTAATCTGACAAATTTAATGCCGCTAGTTTTTTGTTGATGATTGACTTCAAGTCTTTGTTTTCAGCGTTAGCGGTATTATCCTTTGTTGTTTTTGAGTCTGATTGAAATTCATTGTAGTGATTATCAGTTCCCAAACTAAAACCATTGATAATGTCACTAGAACTAGGATTATTTGCACGCCTTTCAGGTGCTAATAAGTTGTCAACATAACCATCAAAATCACGCACAAAGTAACCCCTTAAAGCCTTTAACGAATCGGAATCTAGATTTCCTTCATTAGAAAAAAGCTTAGCCAACGGGTTGGATTTAACGGTATCAGCAACAAAAACAGCTTTTCCTTTAGCGTTGATATCGGTTTTAAATTCTCTAAGCTGCCATGGATCGTTAACGAATGCGTTAGAACGCACTTGGCCTGTGCCATGGGTGTAGTGGGTAAAGTTAATGGCCGCAGGTAATTTAACACCCTTGTGTACTAAACCTTGATAAAAGAACTCTTCTAGTTGCACCAGCGCATCTGTTTTGTTCATACTTCCTATTTCTTTCCAAAAATCCGCGACTGCAAAACAGCCTTTTTTGCCTTTACTGAATTCAGGATTAGGGTATTTAGCCTCAAAGCTTAGGAAAAATCTATCGTCATTACTTCTATCACTATTATTTTTATGATAAATCACTCGGTATTCACCACAATGTTGACCATTACTGGCACTTAGGTCAAAACGGTTGAATATTGCGCTTGGTGACATGTTGTCAATCAACCCAGAAAGAGAAGCTTCTTGTTCCCTTATTTGTAAATCCATTTTTACAAAGCCATTAATTTTTGAATTGATGTTAAATGTGTTTAACAAGCTTTTTAGGAATTGCGTATTAGAGCCGTCTTCTGTCGCGTCGCTGCTACTACGAATGTTTGTGAGTGTTTTAGCAAGCGAGAATGTTTTATCAAAATCATCGTTATTTACACCAGTGGCGCCTCGGTTAAAGACCAAAGCGTTGTTACTAATGAGTGTGGATCGTTGTGAGGGAAAAGCAGGAGCATCAGGATTTATTAATGTTGCGTTTTGTAAGTAATCATCCATTAGGTTGCGCTCACTAGAGCGTCCGCCTGCAATCGTGTTGATTGAGACAACAAGGGCTGTGCTTAATAATAGAATGCGAGTAAAGTTTGTGTTAAGAGATATTGGGTTCATGATTTTAAATTTAGAAAGATAATTCTCTTAATTATAATGCTATCTCTAACATGTTGGTATCTTTATTAGAGACCTTTGCATAACTCAACCAAAAAACCACCAATCTGATTAAAAGAGACCTTAAAAGCAGAATTATCATGATTAAAAATCTTACGATTCTTGATAGATTTTCTAATCACTGAGTTTAGTGACTCAATAGCATTAGTCGTATAAATTGCC
>NZ_CDSC02000165.1 GCF_001298715.1 Bathymodiolus azoricus thioautotrophic gill symbiont | reverse complement strand
GTAGCAAAGATAACACACAAAACCCTAGCCAAACCCACTACCAACTCACCAGCCACCTACAATCCAACACCCTAGAGTTGGATGACAAAGCCCAAATCCTCAGCTACGAACACTACTACCCCTATGGGGGCACTGCCCTCATCGCTGGCAAAGACAAAACCGAAGCACAACAAAAACGCTACCGCTACACAGGCAAAGAAAGAGACGACAGTAGTGGTTTATCCTACTACGGTGCTAGGTACCTAGCCCCTTGGCTAACGAGGTGGATAAGCCCTGATACAGCAGGGGCGGTTGATGGCTTGAATTTGTATGTTTATGTGGGCAATAATCCGCTCAAATATAGGGATCCAACGGGGCATTTTCCACTTATATCTTGGGGTGGATTTGTGAGCGATATTAACGCTTATAAGGCAAATCAAAGCGCATTGGATATTTGGGTTGGAGAAGCCCACGATACGCCGCAAGGAAAATATTTAGTAATAAATTTAGCCGCTGAAATTGAATTTCAAAATTTTATACTAGAAAATACTGGTGCCAGTGCAAATGAAAGACCTGAAGGAACCTCAGATGGCGTCCTCGCTAGATATACGGAAGAGGCAATACAAGATCTATATCCACAATCAACACCTGAAAAAACCCAAGCATTAACAAATGCAACCGTAGATGTACAGATGCTAGCAACAATCCTTAACGCTGATTATATTGGTAGATATCAATGGCGTGATAAAAGAGAATACGAAAGAATGCGAAGAGAGGGGAGTTTCAAAGGAAGTTCACTCATTTTGGTTGGTGCAGCCCACACACTAACAAATGTAAGGTGGAGTAAAGATCAAAACCCAAAAGCATTCCCTGCTTTTAAGTATATGGGTGAAAATCCAAGTATTGCTATAACACCCAAAAGTGTAATAGATAAACATGGCTCCTTTTTCGATACTCGTAGAACATCCGTGACACCTGATTTTGGCGTGTGGGTTGAGGATCCAAAAGAAGGTACTTTTTTAGTTTATGGTTCAGAAAGCATTATGAGAGAGA
>NZ_CDSC02000083.1 GCF_001298715.1 Bathymodiolus azoricus thioautotrophic gill symbiont | reverse complement strand
AATTAATGACCAACTGTTTGTTTTGAATAACGCCCACTTTATCAGCAAAGCTATACGCTTCTGTTTCATCATGCGTTACTAAAATAGCGGTTGTGTTGGTTTTTTTAAAAATTTTTCTCACCTGTTTAGCCAAAACATCCCGATGACTTTTATCCAAACTCGAAAACGCCTCATCCAACAACAACAACTTAGGCTTAGGTGCCAAAGCTCGTGCCAAAGCAACCCGTTGTTGTTCGCCACCTGAAAGTTGATGCGGATACTTCCTTTCAGTACCAGTCAAACCAACCAAAGACAACAACACCTCAACACGCACTTGCTGCTCATGTTTAGATTGACGGCTAATGCCAAAAGCAATATTATTCTCAACGCTCATATGTGGAAATAACGCATAATCTTGGAACACCATCCCCACCCCTCGCGTCTCAGGCGGTTCTTGATGTTCTCCCTTATTTGAAAGTTGCTTACCATTCAGTATGACGCTACCATTGAGTGCGTTGTCAAGTCCAGCAATAAAACGCAACGCCGAACTTTTTCCACTACCGCTATCACCCAACATCGCAAAAATCTCACCATCTGCTAACTCAAGACTAAATTCTTGCAAGACTGTTTGCTTGTTATATTGAACAGATAAATCGTTGACTTTCAGCATTTATAAATAAAAATGATAATGATTATCATCTATTATATAAGAAAACGATGATATGTGCCAATTAATTTATGCTCTTTAGGGCTCTATTCGTAAACGCTTACCTATTAAAAATTTATAGAAATACTGTGTTAGCTAACTTTGCAAAAAGATTGTAATGGGATTCTTTTGTGATTATCTATATTAGAAATTACCCTATCATAATCCTTTGGTTCTACCACTAAAAATTGCCCCATCATACCTTCATCTTCATGTTCTAAGATGTGGCAATGATACATATACGGGTATTGAGTATCAGCATAGTGGTCAAATTTAGCAATCACCCTAACCGTTTCTTCAGGTAGTAGCAACACTGTGTCTTTCCAACCCCGTTCATTTTCTGATGGAGGTGTAGCATCAGAACCATCACCTTGTTCACGGTCAAGTATTTGAAATTGGATATCGTGAATATGAAATGGGTGTGTGGTGTGTGCGCCGTTGGTAATGCGCCAAATCTCAGTATCTCCTTTTTTAACAACTTCGTTAATCACTGCCATGTCCATTTTTACACCATTGATTAAATGTAGCATTTTTTCGCCATAAAATTTACTACCATCTGTACCTACAAACATAGACATAAAATTGCGCCGATTAATCTTAAAACCGCTCATCACTGTTAAACCAAAGTTTCTGGTTTTAACCGCATCAAATTCTTTGATTCTATCAATCTTAGTTAAAAAACTTGGAATAATGTTAATTGCATTTGCACTTGCTTCTTTAGAAACTTCAATAGACATAATATCAAAAATTTTCATATCAAACTTGTCAACAGAATGTGCTAAACGACCTGTGCCACCTACCTTGAAAGGCTCTCCAAACTTATGTCCATATAGTTTATTTTTATCATAATATTCAGCACTAAAACTTTTCAGTTTCAATGTTTGACCTTTGAAATTAGATAGATTAACAAGGATTTCCGCGCGCTCAGCAGGTCCAAGCAGTACCCTTGTTAACTTAACTGGCTTTTC
>NZ_CDSC02000169.1 GCF_001298715.1 Bathymodiolus azoricus thioautotrophic gill symbiont | reverse complement strand
ACCAGTTGGGGTTTGTGTGTTTTTTTGATTTCTATTTTTGGATTAGGGAGAACACTCTTAATCTAAAAATGCAAAACAGTGTATAATGCGCTTTCCCTTGCTTGACTGGGTACCAACTTGGCAAGCTATTTTTTTAATATAACCATAAGGAGAAAACACTCATGAGACACTATGAGATTACACTAATTGTACATCCTGATCAATCAACACAAGTTGAAACGATGATGGGCAAATACAAAGAGATTATTACTGCCGATGGCGGTAAAATTCACCGTGAAGAAGACTGGGGTCGTAAACACCTTGCTTATCCAATCAACAAAATTTATAAGGCGCATTACTTAATGTTAAATATTGAGTGTGACCAAGAGACACTTGATAAATTAAATTACAACTTCCGTTTTAACGATGCTATTTTAAGGAATTTAATCATTTCCAAGAAAGGCGCAATCACTGAGGCTTCAGTAATGATGAATGCCAAAGACTCAGACGAAAAAAAGAAAGATAGGAGATAGGAGAGTATTATGGCTAAGCAACAAAAGAGAAAACGCAGACCTCAAATTAAAATCAACACTTTTTGTCGTTTCACAGCAGCAGGTGTTAAAGAAATCGACTATAAAGATGTAGATGTTTTGTTAAAGAACATTGACGAAGGTGGCAAAATTACCCCATCAAGAATGACGGGCACAAGCGCCAAATTCCAGCGTCAATTAACCACTTCAATCAAGCGTGCTAGGTTCCTAGCATTGATTCCTTACACTGACAAGCATAAAAAATAGGAGTTAATCATGCAAGTAATTTTATTAGAAACAATTGGTAAGATGGGTGGTTTAGGTGATGTCGCTAATGTTAAAGCGGGTTATGCACGCAACTTCTTAATTCCACAAGGCAAGGTGAAGCCAGCAACAGCAGCTAACCTAGCAGAGTTTGAAACCATAAAGGCCGATTTAGAGGCAAAAGAAGTAGCTGCAATCAAAGCAGCGCAATCAAAAGCAGATGCAATGGCTGGTACGGTTTGTTCACTTAAAGCGAATGCAAGTGAAGAAGGTAAGCTATTTGGTTCTGTTACCACAGCAGACATTAAAGCAAGTTTGGCACAAGCAGGTCATGAAGTTGAAAAATGTGATATTAACTTACCCGAAGCAATTCATCATGTTGGTGAGTATGATATTAGTATCACTTTACACACTAGTATCACTGTTGACATCAAGGTGGTGGTTGAGGCCTCTGAAGAAGTGCAATAAAGAACAACAAATCAAATGTTAAAAAAACCCTCTTTGCGAGGGTTTTTTATTGTCTACTTGTTTTGATTGGGTTTTTGATGAAACATTATGGGGGCGCTAACAATAAATTAAGTTAAAATTAAGTCCTTGTCTTGCAAGGTTTTTACTGCTTATTTTTTACAATCATTATGGATATTGAAAACATTAATATACCGCCAAATTCAATTGAATCAGAGCAATCTGTGCTCGGTGGCTTACTATTGCATAACGAAGCATGGGACCAAGTAGCCGATGCTATCAACAAAGATGATTTTTATACTGCCTCACACCGACTTATCTTTGAAGCAATTAAACTACTGTTAGAACACGCAGAGCCTGCAGATATTCTAACGGTTAAAGAACGATTAAAAAAAACAGGTGATGAAGAAGCTGTGGGTGGCTTTGCCTATTTGGCACAAATTGCTGAGAATACACCCAGTGTTACAAACATTCAAACCTATGCCAAACATGTACGTGAGTTGTCTGTTTATCGACGATTGATTCAAGCTAGCCACACAATTGCCGACAAAGCCTACAACCCAAAAGACATTGAACTGCAAGAATTAATTGATTTGTCTGAAAGAGAAATATTTGATATTGCAGAGCATATCAATCGTGGCAAACAAGATGTTATTAATGTTAAAGATATGACTAAGGATGTGGCTAATTTAGCGCATGAATGGGCAGAAAGTAAGGGTGGATTAACAGGGCTAGAAACTGGTTTCACGAAATTAGACAAAAAAACTTCAGGCTTGCAAAAAGGTGATTTAATCATTATTGCAGGTCGCCCTTCTATGGGTAAAACAGCCCTTGCAATGAATATTGTCGGTAATGTGGCTATTGAACAAAGTAAACCCGTATTGGTATTTTCTCTAGAGATGCCGACTGAAGCATTAATACTTAGAATGATTTCTTCATTTGGACATATTGATAGCAAAAAAATTCGTGCAGGTGAGATGACAGAAACTGATTGGAATAGTTTTAGTCATGCTATTAGTGCAATGGATAAAAACGATATTTTAATTGACGAAACACCTTCTATTACCCCAACAGAAATTCGTGCAAAATCCCGTCGCATTAAAAGACAATACCCTGAGTTAGCACTGATTATGGTGGATTACTTGCAGTTGATGACGGTACACGGAAAGAGTGAAAACCGAGTGCAGGAAATATCAGAAATCTCTCGCTCCCTTAAAGCGCTGGCTAAAGAAATTGGTGTACCTGTGATTGCCTTATCACAACTTAATCGTGGTGTTGAATCACGCCCCAAGCCAAATAAAGGTCGGATGCCACAAATGTCAGATTTGCGCGAATCAGGCTCGATTGAGCAGGATGCTGATATCATTGCTTTCGTTTATCGAGACGAGCAATATCATGATGAAAATTATTCCAATCCAGAAGAAGTTGGCAAGGCAGACCTGCAAATCGCCAAGCATCGTAATGGCGAAACTGGTGGCATTAAACTTGCATGGATTGGTCAATACACTCGTTTTGAAGATTTGGCACCTGATTCTATGGCGCAGTACACACCTGATGATGCGATGATCGATGCGGCCTACGCCAACAGCGAAGCCAATTTCGACGCAGAAGAATTCTAATTCTCTTGAATTAATATGCGTGGCGTGGCAACAATCTCTCAATCTGCATTATTGTATAACTTATCCGTTGTCAAAAAGTATGCGCCACAAGCAAAGGTCGTGGCAATGGTGAAAGCCAATGCTTATGGTCATCAACTAGATTTGGTTACACCACTACTTGAAAACGCCGATATTTTAGCGATAAGCGAAATAAAAGAAGCGCAAAAACTCAGACGAATAAGCGACAAACCTATTTTATTATTATCAGGCGTTCACTCTAGTGAAGAGTTACAACAAGCGATAAATTTGAATTGCCATTGTATGGTGCATCATAGCTCACAAATCACGCTCATTAATAACACAACACAAACATTAAACATTTGGTTGAAGATTGACACAGGCATGCATAGACTTGGTCTATCAAGTGATGAGTACCAGCAATGTTTGTCCAGTTTTAAGTCTAATCCACTGATTAATATCAAATGTGTCATGAGTCACTTTGCTTGTGCAGATGAACAAAATCATCCAATGAATCAAGCACAGCTTAAGACATTCAACACATTAACAGACAATAAAAATAATCGCTCTATGGCAAATTCTGCTGCGATTTTATCACTACCAGAATCGATTTTTGATGTGGTGCGCCCTGGCATTATGTTGTATGGTGCTTTGCCTTTTAAGGATAATCGTTTTACACTTAAGCCTGTTATGCAACTATCAGCGCCTATTATCTCCATCAAAACATTACAAACAGGTGATTGTGTTGGTTATGGTGCAAGTTGGACAGCTAATAAACAAACCACTATAGCAATAATTGCCATTGGTTATGGTGATGGCTATCCTAGGCATGCAACAAACACCACGCCTGTATTGATTAATGGCGCATTGCATCTATTGGTAGGTCGCGTATCAATGGATATGATAGCCGTAGATATCGGTAGCGCAAAAGTAGCCATTGGTGATAAGGCAATTTTGTGGGGGGATAAAAAACTGCGGGTTGAAACCGTGGCACATCATAGTGGCACTATTGGTTATGAACTATTAACAGGTGTTAGCGCTCGAGTAAGCTTTGTTAGTGGCAAATAAAAAATGAAACATTTTATCCAAATCAGCGATTGTCATATTGATGATAACGCCCAGACCATGGAAGTTGACAGCCATATAAACTTAGCAAAAGTTGTTGATAAAATCGTTACCCTACAAAGTGATGCATTGCTAATTAGTGGTGATTTGACACACAATGGCACGCCTCACTCTTACAAAAAGTTAAAAGAAATTCTCACACCTATTGAAACTGATATTTTTGTCATTGCTGGAAATCATGATGACTCAAATAATCTTGCTAGTGAGTTTGGCGCTTGTTTATTTGATTGTATTACACTGGGCGCTTGGGATATTATTAACATTGACTCGGTACAACTAGGTAAAACCAGTGGCTTTGTCACAAAAAATACACTCACAACACTAGATAAACAACTGCAACATTCCAATGCAAAATATAATCTTATTGTCTTACACCACCCTATCGTGCCGATGAATAGTGCGTGGGATGACGCCTTATCTTTGGAAAATCCACAGGACTTATTTGCCGTGTTAGACAAACACCCTAAAATACAAGCAGTGCTGTTTGGTCACGCACACGAGTCGGCAGAATTTGATAAAAATGGTTTAAAAATTATCGCCTGTCCATCAACTGCCACGCAGTTTAATGACGAACGACGCATTGGCTTTAATTATTACACCCTTTTTGATGACGGTCGCTTAGACTATGAAACACAATGGATAAATTCTTAAAACCTTTATACACACAACGTAGTCCTAAGACTTACAGGGAAGTCTCAAGGTTGTTCGAATCAAACTACCAAAAGATTTTGAACCTCATTCCCACGCTCAAAGATATTACACATAATAGTGTGATATGTCATGACAATGAGCAAGATTTGTATTTATTTGTTGAAGATAAAACACCTTACACTGCCATCTTTATACTCACACACAAACTCGGCTCGCTAAATCGTCCTGATATTAAATTTAAGGTGTATTTTGATGCCGAACTCTTAGAAGTATTATCAGTTTGTAATGAAGCCACACTGAACAGTACACATCCATATCTTGCACAATGCAATGATATGAATATACAATGGGAACT
>NZ_CDSC02000340.1 GCF_001298715.1 Bathymodiolus azoricus thioautotrophic gill symbiont | reverse complement strand
GGGAAGTGTTGAGGAGACTATCGGGGATGCTATCGAGGAAAGTCCTTATTCTGGAACCAGTGATAGACATCTTTACGCCGACATTAATGAACAGGATATGGTGCCTGATAGTGAGATAGCTGGTGGATCGGGGGATTTATCAAGTGCTACCGCCGATGCTAGAATAAGAACTGTATCCCCTGATGTAGAAGGAGAATATAATGAGATTGCAAATAATGTAAACGGCACATGTAATATATTATAAAAATAAGGTCGTCTTTTGCGCACACTCACAATTTCTAGTAGACTCCAAGATAGTTATGTCAAACTATGGAGAATATAGATCCAAAGAAGATAAGGGTATATTGATACTTATCTATCAAGCATTTATCCATTTAATCCAATATTTAACGACTCAGTGGTTATGGTTTATAATAATAAACGACCACATTTTTCCCTAGGCGGAATACCGCCAAGAGCAAAGGTAGCGTAATAAAGACTGTAAGCAGTCAGACCTCTGTGGGTATTACACAAGCATTTTACTTTTGCAATGCGTGTTTATACTCTATGGGAATAACTAACACGAAATCATTTAGTGCATTAGTCCAATCACTTAAGATGCGTTTAGCAATTTGTGAACCCGTTAGGTCATGATGATTTTGAATGTAGTGCTTTAGTTCATTTTCATAGGCTTCATTGAACGGGTCTAAATCTAGCATAGCACCAGTAGAGAGCATGCCATCAAAAGTCTTGTGTGGGTTATAAACAAAAGCAACGCCACCCGACATGCCAGCAGCAAAGTTACGACCAACTTCTCCTAAAATAATGGCTTTCCCGCCAGTCATGTATTCACAACCGTGATCGCCAATACCTTCTACAACAGCCGCTGCACCAGAGTTACGCACACAGAAACGCTCTGATACGCAACCTGATAAGTAGAGCTCTCCACCAGTGGCACCATAGCCACAAACATTGCCCGCAATGATTTCTTCTTCAGCATTAAAGGTGGAATTTTTAGGTGGATAAACAATCACGCGACCGCCTGATAAGCCCTTACCGACATAATCGTTGGCATCACCTTCAACTTCTAAGGTTACACCCTGTGCTAAAAATGCACCGAGCGATTGACCAGCAGAGCCTGTGAAATGAATATGGATTGAGTCATCCTCTAAGTTATTGCCACCACGAGCCTTGACGATATATGAAGAGAGCATTGCACCGACTGCACGGTCAATATTGGTAATTTTGGAATTAAATTTAACTTTATTGTTGCCAGCGATAGCATCTTTTGATTGCTCAATTAAGGTGTTGTCAAGTTGACTTGCCAACTCATGGTCTTGTGTTTTAGTTTGGTAAGTGCCTGTATTCTCATGTGGTTTTTGTGCGGGTGTGAGTAGTGAATCAAGATTAATAGAGCTTTGTTTCCAATGGTCAATGGCTTTATTCATCTCTAACATATCTGCTCGACCCACCATTTCGTTAATCGTTTTAAAACCTAATTCGGCCATGATAAGGCGTAGTTCCTGTGCGACCATAAACAGGTAGTTCACCACATGTTCTGGCTTTCCAGTAAATTTCTTACGCAGTTCTTTGTCCTGTGTGGCAATACCGACTGGACAGGTATTGAGGTGGCATTTACGCATCATAATACAGCCCATGGTGATAAGGGGTGCAGTAGAAAAACCAAATTCTTCAGCGCCCAGCAACACACCAATGGCAACATCCCTTCCGGTTTTCAGTTGCCCATCTGTTTGAATGACCACGCGTGAACGAAGGTCATTCATGACCAGTGTTTGGTGTGTTTCAGCCAAGCCTAATTCCCATGGTAAACCGGCGTGTTTGATTGAGGTGAGTGGTGATGCGCCTGTGCCACCATCGTGACCAGCAATAACAATATGGTCAGATTTTGCCTTGGTCACACCGGCAGCAATCGTGCCAACCCCTATTTCAGCTACGAGTTTCACACTAATTCTTGCAGCTGGATTAGAGCGCTTGAGGTCAAAGATGAGTTGTGATAAATCTTCAATAGAATAAATATCGTGATGCGGTGGTGGTGAGATTAGACCTACGCCAGGGGTTGAGTGTCTAATTTTAGCAATACCTTCATCAACTTTTGTGCCTGGTAATTCGCCACCTTCACCGGGTTTTGCTCCTTGCGAGACTTTGATTTGGATTTCATCGGCGTTGTTTAAATAATCAATAGTAACACCAAAACGACCAGAAGCCACTTGCTTGATTGCACTTCTGCGTGAATCACCATTGGCATCAGGCGTCCAGCGTTTGGCATCTTCGCCACCCTCTCCAGTGTTAGATTTTCCACCTAAGCGATTCATCGCAATGGCTAGGGATTCGTGTGACTCAGCAGAAATAGAGCCAAAGCTCATAGCGCCTGTGGCAAAGCGTTTAACAATTTCTTGGGCGCTCTCAACATCATCAATGGCAATCGGATTGCCTTTTTTAAAGGCCATCAGTCCGCGTAGGGTTGAATTGCGAGTGCCCTGCTCATTAGCGTGTTTAGCAAATACCCAATAAGCAGATTCGTCATTGTTGCGAGCAGCCAGTTGCAGATTGGCAATGGTTTCTGGATTCCACATATGAGTTTCGCCACCACTACGCCAATGATATTGACCTAAATTGTCTAATGTTTCGCTGTGGTAAGCAAGTTGATGGCGCTTCTCGCCTTCACTTTGAAGAATATCAAAACCAACGCCATCAATACGAGACGCTGTTTTAAAGAAGCATTTGTCCATGACTTCTTGTGCCAAACCAACAGCCTCAAAAATCTGCGCACCTTTGTAAGATTCTAAGGTGGAAATACCCATTTTTGCCATGACTTTAAGCATGCCTTTGCCAACACCTTTGCGATAGGCGGTAATAATAGCATCATCACTCTGGATATCAATAATGTTGTCACGACGCGCTTGCCAAAGCGCTTCAAATGCTAAATATGGGTTAATGGCATCAGCACCAAAACCAGTCATTAAGCAGAAATGGTGTACTTCTCTTGCTTCACCTGTTTCAACAATAATGCCAACTTGAGTGCGCTGCGAACAAGCCACAAGATGGCGGTGTAATGCACTTGATGTCAATAGACTAGAGACAGCAACACGATCTTTATTGATTCCACGATCAGATAAGATAATTAGGCTGTGCCCGTCTTGAATCGCTTGTGAGCCTTGTTTGCAAATATCGTCAAGCAACTCAGCAGTGTGTTTGCTTGAATTAATGTCGTAAGTAATATCAATGGTTTTTGATGTCCAGCCACGATGATTGCAATGTCTAAGCGCTGCTGTTTCTTCGTTGGTAAGGATTGGATGTTCTACCACTAGGCGATGTACATTTTCGGCTTTATTGGTTAGCAAACTACCTTCAGGACCGATAGAACAGCGCAAGGACATAACGACTTCTTCACGAATAGAATCAATGGCTGGGTTAGTAACCTGAGCAAACAGTTGCTTGAAATAGTCATAAATAATGCGAGATTGATTAGATAAACAAGCCAAAGCTGAGTCATTACCCATCGACCCAACGGGGTCACGCAATTCTGTGACTAAGGGTAATAGCATAAATTGCAGGGTTTCTGTGCTATAACCAAATGCTTTTAAGCGATGAATCAGCGTTTCAGGATAAAAGCCAGGCGCTTCATTTTCACAATGTAATTCTGATAAATGAATGGTTTGCTCGTCTAACCAGTCTTGATAAGGGTTTTGTTTGGCAAAGTCTGATTTAATGCGTTCATCATCAAGTAATTCGCCTTTTTCAAAATCCACTAAGAACATTTTTCCAGGTCGCAATCTGCCTTTGGTTTTAATATTGTCATTTTCCACATCAACTACGCCAACTTCACTTGCCATAATGACGCGCTCATCATGGGTTAAGTAATAGCGTGAAGGACGCAAACCGTTGCGGTCAAGCACTGCACCAATATAATGACCATCGGTAAAGGCGATAGAGGCAGGCCCATCCCAAGGTTCCATCACATTAGAGAAATATTCATAGAAGGCTTTTTTCTCATTACTCATATTGGCATCATTTTGCCAAGCTTCTGGCACCATCATTAATACCGCTTCTTGCAAGGTGCGACCATTCATCATTAAGAACTCTAACACATTGTCAAAACTACCTGAGTCGGATACTTCAGTTTCAATGACTGGCAATGTTTTGGCTAAATCCTCTTTAAATAAATCGCTTTCCAGTACGCCTTCTCTGGCATGCATCCAATTGAAATTACCTTGACGGGTATTAATCTCTCCATTGTGTGACATATAGCGACAAGGTTGTGCCCTATCCCAAGACGGGAAAGTATTGGTTGAGAAGCGAGAATGTACCATTGCCAAATAGGTTGAATATTCAGGATCTGATAAATCCGTATAAAAGTTAAGCACTTGAGACCCCATTAGCATGCCTTTATAAATAATGACAGTAGTAGACAGACTGCACACATAAAATAACAGCGCCTGTGATAAAGAGGCATCAGTGCGGATACCATGCGAGACATGTTTTCTGATTACGAATAGTGCACGCTCAAAGGCAGGCGTGTCAATGTCATTTGCCTTGGCAGTAATGAGTTGTTTAATAATCGGCTGAGAGGTTTTAGCAATATTACCCACATCTGCTTTATCGGTATCAATCGGCGTGTCCCTCCAGCCAATCAGGGCTTGACCTTCGTTGATAATGGCCTCTTCCATTAGACTCATGCAATGTACACGCTGTTTGTCGTCTTGTGGCAAGAAAACATTACCCACGCTATAGGCGCCTTTTTCAACATCAACATTGAATAACTTTTTAATTTCTTTAGCAAAAAATTCGTGTGGGATATTGGTTAAGATACCTGCACCATCACCCGTATTTGCTTCGCAGCCACAGCCACCACGATGGTCCATGCGTGTTAACATTTCTAAAGCATCTGTGGTAATTGTGTGTGATGACTTGCCTTTTACATGAGCAATAAAGCCAACACCGCAATTTTCTTTTTCGTTATCTGGATGGTAAAGACCATGTGCTTTTGGTAGGTGTAATAAGGGCTCTTTCATTGTTGAGTAATAATCAAAAAAAATCACCAAATTATAACCTAAAAGACATATGTTTAGTGTTTGAAATACGGTATTTGATGTCAAGATTAGGGTAGAATATTTCCCTACATTTTGTTGAATCTATACCCTATGTTAGCCGTTATTTCACCTTCCAAAACCCAAGATTTTAATCCGAGTGATGTTACTACCTTTACGCAAACACGCCAGATGAAACAATCTCAGACACTGATTGATATTTTAAAAGACAAAAGTCAAGATGAAATATCCAGTCTAATGTCAATTAGTGAAAAATTATCTGCTCTAAATTTTGAGCGTTTTCAAAGCTTTAAAACACCGCTGACACTTGTTAATGCCAAGCAAGCTCTATTTGCTTTTAAAGGTGATGTATATAACGGTATTGATGCATCTAGTTTAGACACCCAAGATTTAAAATTTGCACAAGCCTCTGTGCGCATGCTTTCGGGTTTGTATGGGGTGATTCGACCATTGGATTTAATTGCGCCTTATCGTTTGGAAATGGGTACCCGACTTGCCAATGATAAGGGTAAGAATTTATACGAATTTTGGGGAGATGATATATCACAAGTTTTGAATAAAGATGAATCCGAAGTGATTATCAATTTGGCTTCTAATGAGTATTTCAAAGGTATTGACAAAAAAGCATTGAATGCCAAAATTATTAATATTGTGTTCAAAGAATTTAAAAATAACGCCTACAAAGTTATTGGTATTTACTCCAAGCGTGCACGAGGTTTGATGGTGCGTTATATGATCGATAATCAATTGGAAAACCCTGAATTACTCAAAGCGTTTGATGTTGAGGGTTATGGGTTTAACCAATCCATATCTGATGAATCAACATGGGTATTTACACGCAAGCAATAATTCCCAAACAGTCTTGCATGCTTTGCATAGAGCCTGCAAATTTTTGTGTGTGTCAGGAATGTGAAGCAGAGTTTTCTAATCAAGAAAACCGTTGTCAATCTTGTGCACATCCCGTTAATAGCAATAGCAACCTTGATTTTTGTGGACAATGTTTGAGCCATTCTCCTGCTTTTAGTCGCGCCTATACTTTGTATGATTATCAAGGTTTGGTTGCGCAACTCATTAAGTTATTTAAATACAATAAGCAACTTTGCATTGGTGATTATTTTGCGTATAAACTGGCTGATAAATATCAATCATTGCCAGATTATGATGCGATTATCCCTATGCCACTTAGTTCAAAACGCATTCAGGAGCGTGGTTTTAATCAAGTGTTAGAACTACTTAGTGTGATTAGGCGTAAGCAAGGAATTATGGTCGATACCCATAGCGTTAAACGCATAAAAGCAACCCAATCTTTAACAAATCTCAAGGCCGAACAGCGCCAACAAGAAGTCAAAGGTGCATTTTACGCTGAGTCAATATTGTATCAACGAGTTTTATTGGTTGATGATGTGATGACAACAGGTGCAAGTCTCAATGAATTGGCAAAAACTGTTATTAGTGCAGGGGTGCAAAGTTGTGATGTTCTAACTTTGTCCAGAGCGATGACCTAGACCAGTAAGAAAACAAAACACTGTCAGTTATTCTTTGAACAATAAAGTGAAAATAAAAAATATGAAATTGGTAAAAGCAACAGAAACAGAAATACAGCAATTTATTGCTCAACATGTCGCATGGTCTGTTGAAAACAGGTACTGTAATTTCTTTTCTGTAAATTCAACATGAACACTTTTTAAATATGGTGAATTCGACTCATAAACGCACCACTCCCAATTGACGAGCATCAATACCCGTCCTTTCAAAAAACACCTGATAAGGTGTTTTAAATCCTAAACATTTTCTTGGTCTAGAATTCAATTTATTCACAGCTATTTTAACCTCATTGCAGGCAACATTTACCAAAGACATCGTCTTTGGGAAGTATTGCCTTAAAAGCCATTAGCATTCTCATTTTGTCCACGCTCCCAGGAATG
>NZ_CDSC02000291.1 GCF_001298715.1 Bathymodiolus azoricus thioautotrophic gill symbiont | reverse complement strand
TATTTATTTTTACAATTACAAAAGGATTCATTCAGTCATTGGGTATATTACACCTGCTCAGAAGATGGCTGAATTGAAAAAAGTGGCTTGAAATGTTGGACTATTACAGAAATCATGACATGGCGCAGCAGTTTGTTTGTTGTTTTATTTTAGATGATCTTCTATCAGGTGCAAAATAATCATGCATATCTCCACGAGGTGGCAGGGGTTTTTCAGCAGATATTAAAGGCATTTCTGGTTTTAAATATAGGAAAATGCTATCATCAACACTAATCTTAGTATCATCCAACTTTATAGAGGCTATCTCAAGGCTAAAAGTATTGGCAATTCTTAAAGAGGATCTACCGTTATCGCTACCACTAACAAAATTACGATAAAATCTTGGGTAATTTCCGTCAGCTCGATAAATCTCTATTACTTTGTTTGTGCTGGGGTTAACTATGCCTTCTCTGAGAAATATTTTAGGTAGCATATTTAATGCACCCGCTATTTTTGTCATTCCTAAATATTGGTAGGAGATTACTTCTGTTGCGTTCAAGCCAGAAGTGCAGTTTTTATCTCTAAAATTTGAATCAAAAGTTAACTGCCCTGTAGAGAAATTCATAATATTCTCAAACTCACTGGTGGAAGATGGAAGAGAATGCGCTTTAATTGTTAATGCCCCCTTGCTGTCCTTTGATTCTATGATAAATTTTGTATTGTCGTTGAGCAAGTCAAGTTTATTAGAAGAATAAGTCCTAACAATTCCTTCTAGTCTTTCATATGATTCTGGAAAATGAAACATGCTATCGCTACGATAAGTGCCTTCAATTGGACTTAATACATCCAGTTCATGAGGTTCGCCTTTATCCATTGGATAAACTTTAACATGTCCAGTCGGATCGATATATTTAAGCGGATTATTCCCCACATAAACATACAAATTCAAGCCATCAACCGCCCCTGCTGCATCAGGGCTTATCCACCTCGTTAGCCAAGAGGCTAGGTACCTAGCACCGTAGTAGGACAAACCACTGCTGTCGTCTCTTTCTTTGCCTGTGTAGCGGTAGCGTTTTTGTTGCACTTGGGTTTTGTCTTTGCCAGCGATAATAGCAGTGCCACCATAGGGATAGTAGTGTTCGTAGCTGAGGGTTTGGGCTTTGTCGTTCAACTCTAGAGTATTGGATTGTAGGTGGCTGGTGAGTTGGTAGCGGGTTTGGTCGGGATTTTGTGTGTTGTCTTTGCTACTTTCACTGAATATATGAGTACCAATGTGCAGGGTGCTGGTTTGTTGTTTTACTTCGTTGGTTGAAATATCTAATAAAGGCAGGTAGTCTCTTTGGCTTTGCACTTGATGGTCAGATTCAACCACAGTGCGGACTCGATTGCCTTGATAATCATAGATATAGTACTCTATGGTGTTGTTTTTGTCTGGCTTAATGAGTTGATTAAGGGTGTTGTTGTAGTGCCAATGTAGAGTGCTAATATTATCAAGGGTTAGTAGGTTGCCGTTGGCATCAAAGTCGTTGTCAGATTGCTGGGTTTCAGTACCACGGTTGTTGTTTGGGTGAATGGCGAGGGTTTGTTGCCATGTGCTGCTATTGGCTTGGTGTGAAAGGTGAGTTAAATTGTTACCTGTGTCGTAGTCATAAGTTTGCT
>NZ_CDSC02000020.1 GCF_001298715.1 Bathymodiolus azoricus thioautotrophic gill symbiont | reverse complement strand
CTCAAGCATCTTCACTTTTTAACTGTAGTCAGTTAAAAGCTTCCCCATAGTCAACAACAACTTCTTCCCAAAAATTGCTTTTGTCGACTTGTTTTTCGTTGTGGGGAACAAAACTTATTTTAGGCACAAATTTGATTACTCAAAAATTGCACAAAGGGGACCGTTTGGCTTCTCCAACTACGGTCAGTTGCTAATTTATGAAAATGCTATGGGGTAGCTTTTCATGATAGAGGTTGCTTATACAAATAACCTCTTTAAAACTTTGATTTGAATTTGAATAACCAGCATCAAGGCTTTAAAGAGCTCACTCACTTTCATGACCCCTGCTCCTGTTTGATAAATTACATTATAGGCGTAACACGCACTTGAACACGAATGCTCTTACCAGGCTTGTTGCCTGTTGTGTATGAATACACATTGCCATTATATTTGTAGGTAACTAAATAATGACTAAAGCGCTTCTCAGATCTGTAGTGATATTTAGTATCACAAATTTGCTTATTAACAACTCTGTATTCTGTTTTTTCACTATCATTGGCAATTGAAGCACCTAATAAAGCACCAGCAACCGTCATGGCTTTTTTACCATTGCCACCGCCAAACTGATTACCGATAGCACCACCAAGGATACCACCAAGAATCTCATTAGTAGCAGAACCATCGCCACCAACTTTTTGATGAAACTCTTTGGTATAGCAATCTTGATATGGCTGCTTGATAGTGTGTTCTCTATAAACATCTTCTATAGAGACTACTTGAGCTTTGTCTGTGTAACTTACTGCAAATACTGATTGCATTGAGCAAATAAGCGTTATTAAAACAAAGTTTTTAAGTTTTTT
>NZ_CDSC02000260.1 GCF_001298715.1 Bathymodiolus azoricus thioautotrophic gill symbiont | reverse complement strand
GAAGCTGAAGAGCAAATAAAGGCGTTTTCTGTTGTTCACAATAAACAATTAGGCACTGTGACAGTGACGGGTATGCCAAAAAAACTTGAGCAAGTTGACATTTGGCTTAGCGGTTTAATAAAGTCTAGCAATCGCCAGGTACATTTACAAGTTCAAGTGCTGGATGTGACTATTGATGAGTCAATCGGGCAAGGTATTAATTGGAACCTTATATCTAAACAATCATCATCTAAACAATCATCGGGTCAATTCCAAATTAGCAACAATTCAAAGCAAGTCATAGACGGGGCTGGACTTATATCTATTGGGTCTCCCATCGGAACTGCTTTGAATTTAGGCAATAAAATATCACTTAGCGTCATGTTAAATCTTTTACGCAAACAAGGCAATGTTAGGGTTGATAATCAGCCAAATATTACTGTTACTAATGGGCGTGAGGCTTACATCACTACTGGCGATGAATTTAGTTATATCGCTTCAATAAAATCAGCAACAGATGCCCAAGGTCAGATAACCACAACATCTGATATTCAAAGAATGAATATTGGCATTGATATGAGAGTAACGCCCAAGATATTGCCCGATAACAGAATTGTTGTCAATATCGTGCCAATCATATCAAGTATCAAATCGTTTACAACATTAACGAGTGGTTCTAACAATTCAACACAAGAATTTAAAACCCCCAATATTGCATTGCAAAAATTAAGAACCCAAGTAATAGTTGAGAGTGGAAAAACCATTCATCTAGGCGGATTGATTGCCTCAAAAGTTGCCAATGCTGCCAAAGGCTTGCCAGATGGTGGCATTATGGATATGTTCTTCAGAGGCGTGCAAAAGTCTTTTGAGCGTAGAGAGATTGTTATTTTAATTACACCCACAATTGTAGGCGGATAAAGTGAATTATGGATCTTTGTAGCAATAAAGATTGTCCAAAGAAGGGGTATTGTGGCAGAACTAGAAAAGAGTATTTTGGATCAATGTTAGAGGTTTTGAAAAGATTTAATCCTAATGTTGACAAGTGTTTTATAAAAAGAAGGAGTGATAAATGTTAAACATTAATAAAGTGATGGTTGCAGGACATGTTGGTTCAGTAGAAATTAGATATACGGGTGGCGGTGATGCAGTTCTTAATTTATCAATCGCCACTAACAGGCGCTGGATAGATAAAGACGGCAATAAGAGCGAAGCTGTGGAATGGCACAGAGTGGTTGTTTTTGGACAACTTGCAAAGTTAGTAAAGGATTGGGTTAAAAAAGGCACCCAAGTGTATGCAGAAGGCGTGTTACGCACCCGTAAGTGGCAAGACAAAGGTGGCAACGATAGATGGACAACAGAGATAGTATTATCAGGATACAGCGCTGTTTTACAAGTTATTGACAAAAAAGAGCAAGAAGTAAAAGAGCCGCCAAAAGTCGAAGACGCTGACAATAGTAGTGCAGCAGAGCAAGTGCCCGATGATGCGGATATCTTACAA
>NZ_CDSC02000347.1 GCF_001298715.1 Bathymodiolus azoricus thioautotrophic gill symbiont | reverse complement strand
TTGCCAAGATTGGTGTGCTTAATAAGCAGATGATGTTAGGACTCTCAAGTGTCAATTCCGATAGCTCTTCCCGCAGTATAGAATACACCTTGTCTGCAAATCGTGGTATGTTTTACATTTATGAGGACAATAAGTATATATGTTATACGGGGGTTCACTATACCGTTGGTGATTATATGAAGGTCGTTAGGTCGGGCAACACAATAAAATATTATCACATTAAGGCAGCTGATGGTGCACTTGCCAAAGGCACTTTGCTTTATACCTCAGACAAACCTTCAAATGCAAACACCAAATTGTTTATGGGCAGCTCTTTTTACGATGTAGGCGCCAAATTGTCAGACATACAAATGTTTAGTGGCAATAATTTGGCACTTTCAGTGGATGTTTATGCGCCAAAACCCACTGTTGATGCTTGGCATATAAAAGGTGCGGTTAACAACAAAGGGGCTTTTGCTTTGGGGAGTGAAGTTAAAATAACCCTCACAATCGATGAAAACATTACTTTGTCCAATGTTGGTAGTAATAAAATCGTGATTGCTGGCAAAGAATTTCTATTAACAGGTATCAATGGTGCGCTAACCAAGACATTGGAATTTGCTTACACCGTTCAACTTAATGACAAAATAGACGCTGCTTTTTATATTGACAGTAAAGATGATATTGTTTTGAACAGCATTCAAGATGCAGACGGCAACAACATTGACTTTGGCAACATTTCCAGAGGCTTGGACATTAGCCCTAGCAGTCAAAACCTTGCCCTAAGTAGCAATGGGCTAGCGACCATTACCACGAATGTTACCAGTTGGCATACCAACGACATCGCTACTAACATCGGCAGAATGACTGATGGCAACACCAGTTCAAGTGGCGCATTAGATTATGCCGTACACCCAATGAATGCTGATGGAAAGCATATTTTATTTGACTTTAAGGGGCTTAACTATAACAACGGTAGCTTTAAACTTTATAATCGCAAAGGTATTACCGGAAGGATTAACGGCTCAATTGTTGATTTTATTAAAGATGGTGTAGTAGTGTCAACCCGCACGATCAACGATGCAGGTAATGTGGTTGAAATCACCCCCGAAAGTGACATTGTTTTTGATCAAGTTAGACTGACTTTTAGCGGTGATGCACAAAATTTCCGTGAAGTGAAAATTTTTGGTAAAAATTCATCTTTGTTAATAGATTCTGGCGCCCCAGAGCCCCTGAAAAATAACGCTTGGCGCATTAATAGAGAGATTGCCGATAGCAGTGGTGCATTTACCATTGGTGATGAAATCAAAGTAACGCTACTTTTGGATGAGTCGGTTATCTTGGCAAATATTGGTAGCAATAAAATCGTTGTTGCTGGTAAGGAATTTCTATTAACAGGCGTCAATGGTGAATACACTGATACATTAGAGTTTGCTTACACTGTAAAGGTTGACAATAACATTAACGCTAAAGATTTTAATATTGAGAGCACAGAAGACATTGTGTTAAGCGATGTTAAAGATGTGGATGGCAATAGCATTGATTTTAGCACTATCACCGACTCTGTGGCACTCTCAAAGGCATCGTTTAATACCGATCTTATCATTGGGGGTGGCAATAAGATACGCCATAGCGATGGCGTTTATGAAAAAACTTATAGCGCCAACTGGAATGCTGACGTTACTTCCTCCAAAGGATTTGTTAATGATGGTTATGTTATTGCCAAGATTGATAGAATTGGCAAAAGGTTAATGCTCGGACTTTCAAGTGATGATACTAATGATTCTTTCGACAGTATAGGTTATGCTTTGTATGCGGACTCAGGTGTGGGCAATAAATTTGTCATCTATGAGAGTGGACAGCATCAGTATGACACAGGGGTTACTTATGCTGCTGGCGACTATATGAAAGTTGTTAGATCAGGCACTACAATAAAATATTACCATATCAAAGCCAGTGAAGGTGCCCTTGCCAAAGGCACTTTGCTTTACACCTCAAACAAAACCTCAAATATAGGAACTGAATTGTTTTTAGACAGTTCTTTTCATGATGTGGGTGCTAAATTATCAGATATGCGCATATATAGCGGTAATTATTCGGCACTTTCAGTCAATATGTATGCACCAGAGCCCATTGCTGATGCTTGGCATATAGAGGGTGCGGTGAATCGCAAGGGGGTATTTACGCTTGGCAGTGAAATTAGAATAACACTGACACTAGATGAAGAGGTTATCTTGGCAAATGTTGGCAGTAATAAAATTGTTGTTGCTGGCAAAGAGTTTCTATTAACAGGCACCAATGGCTCTGCAACCCGCACCTTAAAATTTATTTACACAGTTCAACCCAACGATAAAACCAATGCTGATTTTTATATTGATAGTAAAGACGACATTGTCTTAACTGGCATTCGAGATGTATCAGGTAACAGTATTGATTTTGGTGATATCTCTAAGGGTTTGGGCATTAGCAGCAGTCAAAACCTTGCCCTAAGCAGCAAAGAGCTGGCGACCATCAGCACCAATGTTACTCGTTGGCATGACAATGGCACCGCTTCCAATATTGCAAAAATGACCGATGGCAACACCAGTTCAAGTGGTGCATTAGATTATGCCGTACACCCATTGGATGCTGATGGAAAATACATTTTGTTTGACTTTAAAGGGGTTCATTACAACAACGGCAGTTTTAAACTTTTTAATCGCAAGAGGAATACTGATAGGATTAATGGCTCAATCGTTGATTTTCTTAAAGAAGGCGTGGTGGTTTCAACCCGCACTATTGATGAGGCAGGTGAGATTGTTGAAATCACCCCAGCAAGTGATATTGTTTTTGATCAAGTTAGGCTCACTTTTAGTGGCGATACACAAAATTTCCGTGAAGTGGAGATTTTAGGTAAAAATTCAACTTTATTAATGGATTCTGGCGCCCCAGAGCCCCTGAAAAATAACGCTTGGCGTATTAATAGTGAGATTATCGATAGCAGTGGTGCATTTACCACTGGCGATAAAATCAAAGTAAGATTGTTTTTGAATGAGTCTGTTACTTTGGCAAAGGTTGGCAGTAATAAAATTATCGTTGCCAACAAGGAATTCTTGTTAACAGGTACTAACGGGGTAACCACCGACACATTAGAGTTTGTTTACATTGTAAAGATCAATGATAATATTAGCGCTGAAAACTTTGATATTGACAGTAAAGAAGATATTGTGTTAAGCGATGTTAAAGATGTGGATGGTAATAGTATTAATTTTAGCGCTATCACCGACTCCGTGGAACTTGCCAATCTAGTGCTGGATACAGGCTTTAGAATTAGCGATTGTAATAAAATAAACCAAACCAGGGGTATTTACGAAAAAATCTCTGACAGATCTACGGGTGTTTACGAAAAAA
>NZ_CDSC02000180.1 GCF_001298715.1 Bathymodiolus azoricus thioautotrophic gill symbiont | reverse complement strand
TTAATCTTTATGCAGTGGATATCTCCAGTGGTGTGGAAAGTGCAAAAGGCGTAAAAGATATTAACAAAATTAAGCGGTTTCTGTTACACTGTTGATTTTTAAATTAAAGAGACAAACAAATGAATGATATTGTAATATTTGCGATAATTCTAATTGGTGTTGGCGTACTATTTATCGCAAAAACAATTATAATTGTCTCGCAAAGTGATATTTATGTGGTAGAAAGGTTGGGAAAATTTAGCCGTGAACTTAATGCAGGTCTTCATATAATTGTTCCGTTTTTAGACTCAATACGCGAAAAAATTAGCATTCAAGAGCGCATTATTGACATTCCAAGTCAGTCAGTTATTACCAAAGACAATGTTAATATCACAGTTGATGGTTTGGTTTTTTGCAAGGTACAAAACGCAAAAGAGTCAGTTTACAATGTGGTTAGTTTCCAAAAAGCAATATCATCTTTAGCAATGACTACTATCCGAAGCGAAATTGGCTCAATGCTACTTGATGAAACTCTAAGCAATAGGGAAAGGTTAAACGCTAAATTACAATCGGAGTTAGCGGATGCCGCTAGCAATTGGGGGCTTTTAGTCACTCGAGTTGAGATTAGCGATATATCTGTACCACAGGATATTGAACAAGCGATGAACCTGCAAATGAAAGCTGAGCGTGAAAAACGCTCAATAGAATTAAACGCAATGGCAGAGAAAGAGGCAGTTATTCGTAAGGCGGAGGCTATTAAACAAGGTGAGTTCTTGAAAGCAGAGGCCATTGAAAGAATGGCAGATGCAAAAAAATATGAACAAGAAAAAATTGCTGAAGGGCAAAAAAAGGCAATCACTATCATTAACGAAGCGATTGCCAAAAACCAAGACTCGGCTGAATTTTTACTTGCAAAAGACAGAATTAAAGCGTTTGGTTTGTTGGCATCTAGCAACTCAAAAGACAAACTTATAGTACCCTATGAGGCTACGGAACTCATTGGCAGTTTAAGTATTTTAAAAGACATCTTAAAAAAGGATAATGGATAGTTTGTCGGTAACCCTGCTATTTTCACTGGGTATTTTCTTTACCTTTTTAGAGATTATTCTTTATTCATTTTTTATTATTTGGTTTGGTCTTGCTTTTCTTGTTGTTGCCATTATTGAGTTTTTTTTTCCTTTACCTTCAATTTGGGTACAACTTTCTTTGGTTGTTGTCATTGCTGTCATTTTATTTCTAATTTTTTACAATCCGTTAAAAAGTTTTGTCAATAAAAGTCAAAATTTTTCAAATGATTTTATTAAACAACACGGAAAAGGCATTATAAAAAATAATATGTTGAGCTATCAAGGTAGTTATTTTAAGGTTGTTGACAGTGATATTTCTGCCTTAGATGGGGCTGAAGTAGAGGTGATAAAAATAGATAAAAACAATGCATGGATAAAAAATGAATAACTACAATTTGCCCGATGACAAAGGGCATTTTGAACAATACGGTGGTGTTTTTATTGCAGAAGCTTTAATGACAGCGGTTACCGAATTAAAAGAAGCTTATGAAAAGTACAAAAACGACATAGACTTTTTAGCTGAGTTTGAAGATGATTTAAAACATTATGTTGGTCGCGCTACGCCACTTTATCACGCACAAAATCTCAGCAAAAAATTAGGCGGTGCGCAGATTTATCTCAAGCGTGAAGACCTTAACCACACTGGCGCACACAAGGTCAATAATGCCATTGGTCAGGCGCTACTTGCAAAACGCATGGGCAAAATACGCATCATTGCTGAGACAGGCGCTGGTCAGCATGGTGTGGCAACAGCAACGGTTGCAGCGCGCTTAGGTTTAGAATGTGTGGTTTATATGGGTGAAGTTGATGTGGCGCGTCAGGCATTAAATGTATACCGTATGAAGCTTCTGGGTGCAACAGTTGTGCCTGTAACTTCTGGTTCTAAGACTTTAAAAGATGCGCTGAATGAAGCGATGCGTGACTGGGTAACCAACATTGACAACACCTTTTATATTATTGGCACTGTGGCTGGCCCTCACCCTTACCCAATGATGGTGCGTGACTTTCAAAGCGTGATTGGTCGCGAGGCCAAAGCACAATTTGCCGAGCAAGTTAGCGGTTTGCCTGATGCGCTTATTGCTTGTGTAGGTGGTGGCTCAAATGCAATTGGTTTGTTTCATGCATTCATTGATGATAAGTCGGTTGAAATTTATGGCGTTGAAGCAGCCGGTCACGGCATAGAAAAAGGGCCAACTGCACATGCTGCACCGCTTTGTGCGGGTAGTGTTGGCGTATTACACGGCAATCGCACCTACTTAATGGAAGATGAAAATGGTCAAATCATTGAAGGACACTCAATCTCAGCAGGCTTGGATTATCCTGGTGTTGGACCAGAACACGCTTACTTAAAAGACTCGGGTCGTGCTCAATATGTGGCCATTACTGACAAAGAAGCACTTGATGCTTTCCATATGCTTACCAAAGTTGAAGGCATTTTGCCGGCATTAGAGTCTTCTCATGCGATAGCATACGCCATCAAATTTGCTAAAAAGCTTGGCAAAGACAAAAATATTATTGTTAATCTTTCGGGGCGTGGCGACAAAGACATTCATACTATTGCAGAACTTGAGGGGATTGAATTTGGCTCTTGACTGGATTTAACTGCAAATCAAATTGTCAGCTTAAACAGAAATATTATTAATCATTAGAGGCTTTGTGGTTTGTTATTTAGAGTTTCTTGTAGCATGTATCGGTTTTTTTCTTAGCCACCACCATAGTATTGATAGTTGAAGCAGTAGTAGTGGGATAGTGGAAAGCAGAACGACCCCCCAGCCAAAATTAAATACAAACCAACCTGCTGACAATAAGGCCATAGCTTGCATAGCAAAAATTACAAAATCATTGACGGATTGTACTTTGAATTTTTCAATATCATGATAAGCCTTTGGCAATAAACTAGTGCCACCAATAAACAGAAAGTTCCAACCTAGCCCTAATAGAATTAGTGCCGCCCAATAATTAGTTAAACTGTGGTTATATCCAATGATAATACAGGCAAAATATAGTATGATGCCAATTATCATCATTTTACTAAGCCCAAATAATTTAACAACAATTGGGGTGAATAGAGAAGGTAAAAACATGGCAATAACATGGGATTGAATGACAAGTTTAGTTTGTGCCAATGAAAATCCGTCAATAACATGCATACTTATTGGTGTGGCAGTCATAATATAACTCATAATAACATAACCCACTGCAGCACTAGACACAGCAACAATAAACACAGGCTGCTTGATAATAACGCCCAAGCTTCTGCCTGATTGTTTTTGCTCAGGTTCAGATACATAGTCTGAGCGATAAAACCACAATAATAAGAATG
>NZ_CDSC02000092.1 GCF_001298715.1 Bathymodiolus azoricus thioautotrophic gill symbiont | reverse complement strand
ATTTACGGCTTCTTACTACCTTCTTTTGAATCTTCCAACTTTTCTTTTTAACTGGGGGATATATATTCCATATGCCGGTGGAATGTTTACAATGGGAAAATTGAAATAATATCTCCCTTCGTAATGTTTCGTTTTTAACAGACCCTCATTGTCGGTCAATGGGTGAAGGTCAAGATGTGGTATCCTTTATTTCAACCTCAATGGGATACTAGTATAAGCGATCAACATAGTTACCAAATTTGTAATTATTTAGTGAAGGGACATCATCTATACAGTGGAACGTGACATAAAGGTTCTGGCTATTTTTTGTTGTTGTTTTTCCTGAATATTCTCTGCATGAAGTCTGCCTTATACTAATAAAGCAACAAATCGGGAAAACAGGAGCGCAGTTGGTACCAACAGGAATGTCGAGTGTATGTTGAAAAATATGTCCAGCAAACCAATATAGCAAATATGGTGTCAATCAAAAACTCTCCCATTTTTGATGATGTCAGTTTCAGAGAACTTTTCGTTAGAATCACCCGTATTCTTTTTACAAAATAAGATGTGTCCCTTCTTGAGACATGGCATTCGTATTTACGTCGACCATTCCGTTTTTTTTAAAACAAAGTTGAACTTATTCGTTTTAATCTGTCGTTTTATTTGTGTGTGAGGAATAGTTGTGTATCAAGTTGAGAAGTCAACTGGTTTGATGCTAGTATAAGAGGAGAAGGACCTTGATTATATGTACTCTCTGTGGATCTTAAGAATTATTCTTTTGCTTTTTGGCAGTGTAGACCAATGCTGTCAACTTGTAGCCAAATTCTCTACTGTATTAATTGTATTGAGGATATCTAATACAGAATGGATGTTTGAATTGAATGGAGACATCCAGCTTACTTATTGTTTGAATCGATTGTAAGTGAAAATCACAATACAAGTACTTCTTCAATATGTCAATTTGTCTTGTGTCAAATTAAACCTTGCTACATTGTATGTTTATAAATCAATATGTGAACAAACTGCATTTCTAGTAAATACGTCTTGAAAATATTTCAGATATCATTAGTGTTTAAGTAACGAGAAGCTCAAGCCCAAAGACAGATATAATTCTTGACAACAGAATTAAATAAATACCAAAAACAGCTACCAAGATGACATCAATTCATCCCTCTTATTATTATATAGACTATTATCAGCAAAGTGGATAGTCACAAATGCAGCTGACCTCAACAATACGGTTATTTCTTATTCATCTATTCATCCCCAAAATATACAAAGAGAAATGGTAGCCGGGTGTGGTCATCTCGCGTTTTCGACTTTTCATTGTTACAAAGCGAAAACGCGAAAGCGGAAAGTTGAAAGCGAAACCAAGAAAGCACGAATGCGAAAACACAAAATAAAAACTCTTTTCGCGGTTTCGCTTTGTAAAAATTAAATGGCAAAAACATGAAATGGCCGTATAACACAGAGACAAACAATAAAACAGCCATCAACCAGTAACAATAAATCAGCTACAACGGTCCATTGCACCAGTGAAAACTCACAACATAAAAAGATAAAAAAAAAAAAACGCAACGAATTCTACTAAAACGAATTCAGTTTCCATTCCACAATTCCAACTATTTAAAGAAAAACTGCTACGATATAGCTAAAATATTGTTGAAAGTGGCGTTAAACACAATAACCCTAACACCAAATC
>NZ_CDSC02000376.1 GCF_001298715.1 Bathymodiolus azoricus thioautotrophic gill symbiont | reverse complement strand
AAAGGCGGTGTAGTAATCTGCCCTATCAATAAATTTAATGTTGATTGGCACAAAGCCATCACGAATCAGTAGGTAATTGTCAGGTTCCACCACGTTGTTCCAGTTTGGGCATTTGATATGAGGGTTTACACAATCTGGTTTACAGGGTCTTATGATGTGAATTCAAGTTTTCTTATTATTCTAAAAATTATATATGTATAAATACACAATAAAACTAAATAGATAATGCTATTGATATACTCGTGTCTTGCTTTTTCACTTTGTTCATTTATATAATCTAAATAAGATATATTTAGTTCATCTTGATAGCGATAACCTTCTTTTAAAGCCTGAATAATTTTTTTTGATTTTTTTAAATCTTGATTTTTAATGGAATCCTCTAACAAAATAACAAATTTTTCTATGTTACTTTCTGTGTTGATCATTGGTATAGGCATATAACTACCTAATACAAATATTTTTGTTATCAGTCCAATAGCGATATACAATGGAAGAAAGTATATTGAGTACTTTCTTTTCATTTCCTAAAATCCTATTTTTTAAGTTCTTTTTCTCGTTCTCTATAAATTTTATCCATAGTATTCTTAGTTTTCATAACTTTACTATTTGCTCCTAAATATTGCCCTACCGTCAATTTTATATCATAAACTTTCATTGTTCCACCTATAAACATCATGCCATATCCAATCGCTTTAGCAAATGGTTTCGGAACAAATGCTAATGTTATGCGAAAGTTTTTAATGTTTTTATTTCGTTAGAGTGTTAAAGACTTTCGATAGAGTGCTAAGTCTTTTCGGACACCACCTTGCTGTGTAAGGGTTTTTCGAGTTGTCACTTTTCTTTCTTATAGTAGAGGAAATAAGACGGGCGTATATAGAAAGAAAAAATCAAGAGCAAAAGCGTACTTTTTCAGGTGGTATAAGATTATTGGCTTCCATG
>NZ_CDSC02000335.1 GCF_001298715.1 Bathymodiolus azoricus thioautotrophic gill symbiont | reverse complement strand
ATTTTTAAATGGTGTTTTAGCTCTATTGTATTAATTTATAGGCCCTTGTTAAAAGCAAGTGCTGTTTTGTGTATTTCATCAATTGTGCTGGAGCTTTGTAGGGTGTCCTATAGGGAACAGAGCGCTAATGACGACAAAGGTAAAATGAAAAAACTTTATTGTCATAATTCTGTCATATTTACTTATTAAACTTTACCCATTATTTGAGACCTTTGTATAAATAGGAGCAATCATCAGAAACTCACCCACCCACTTGGTGATTTTTCCTGCGACACCTAGCAGCCTTTAGGCGGGTAAACCTAGCCTTAGTCCTGCTAGGATAAGGTTTAAGGAAATCACCAATTGGGCAAAAATTGGGTTTTTCCAATCATCCCTATTTATGCAAAGGTCTCTATTTAATAAAAACGGTAAAAATAACAATCTTATCGTTGAAAATTTAGGGTAAATCCTAATACTTTATCAAAGGTAAAATTAACCAACTATATGCATATGATAAGTTTTATATTTAAGCAATTAACATGAGCTTTGGCGCTATATTTACTGCGCTCATGGCGTTGCTACTTCTAGGATATTACACTGGAAGGAAGCGCTCAATCAGCTTGTCTGATAAGCGTAATCAGCGTCTGCATTCATTGCCACAACACTATGGTTATTTGATTGCATTTTGGAGTAGTGTCCCTGCATTATTAATTTTATTATTTTGGTCTGTTTTAGAGTCATCTGTTATTAATTCTGCGATTGTTGCCCAGCTACCGGCGCAGCTACAGCAGTTATCAGCAGATGAGCTTGAGTTGCTTATTAATGAGATTATTAATTTATCTCACTCGGGGGTTGCTATAGGTGATGATGTCAAACGCCATGCAGTCTTTTATTATAACGCGTTAATTGAGTTTAGTGATTGGGTCAAATCAGTCATCGTTTTCGTTTTGGCATTTATAGGTATGTTTATCGCATTAGCTTTCGTTAAACCAGAAATGAAAGCGCGCAATTTGGTTGAGAGGTTAATACGCTGGTTTATGATTGGTTGTGCCTCAATTGCAGTTTTGACAACTATTGGTATTATATTTTCAGTGATATTTGAGTCTATTATTTTCTTTAAAGCTGTTAATGTGTTTGATTTTTTGTTCGGTACTCATTGGAGCCCACAAGAGGCTATTCGCGAAGACCAAGTCGGCGGCTCTGGTAGTTTTGGTGCCTTGCCTTTATTTGTTGGAACTTTATTAATTTCGTTTGTTGCCCTAGTGATTGCCGTACCTTTGGGGCTTATGTCGGCTATATACCTGTCAGAATATTCGTCGCCTAGATTTAGGTTGTTTGCCAAGCCAGTTTTAGAAATGCTAGCTGGCATTCCAACGGTTGTTTATGGTTTTTTTGCTGCGATAACAGTGGCCCCTTTTATTCGTGATTTGGGTGAGTCGCTTGGTTTGAGCTTGTCATCTGAAAGTGCATTGGCAGCGGGCATCGTAATGGGGGTAATGATTATTCCATTTGTATCTTCACTCTCAGATGATGTTATCTCTGCTGTGCCACAAGCAATGCGCGATGGCTCATATGCAATGGGCGCTACCAAATCTGAGACTATCAAGCAAGTGATTATTCCTGCAGCGCTTCCTGGTATTGTTAGTGGCGTGTTGTTAGCGGCTTCTCGTGCAATTGGTGAGACGATGATTGTGGTTATGGCAGCAGGTTTATCAGCGAATTTAACATTCAACCCCTTAGAGGCAGTGACGACAGTTACAGTGCAAATGGTAGCCTTATTAACAGGTGACCAAGAGTTTGATAGTACAAAAACGCTTGCAGCATTTGCGTTGGGACTGGGGTTATTCTTAACCACATTGGTGCTTAATATTATCTCATTGTATGTAGTGCGTAAATATCGAGAACAATATGATTAGTAACACAAAAAAAATAAAAAATAAATTAGCCAAACGCTATGCAAAGGAAAAGCGTTTTCAAATTTATGGGTTGGGCGCTATTGTTATTAGTATTGCATTTTTGTTGTCATTATTAATAAATATCTCAACAACAGGGTTTCCAGCTTTTCAACAAACTTATATTAATATTGATGTTGATATAGACAGTAAATTGCTCAACTTAGACGGCAAATATAGTGAGCAAGCGCTATTTAGTGCGAATTATAGAAAAGTTATTAACCAGTCACTAAAAACACTGTTTCCCGGTGTTGAGGATAGGAGGCAAAAAAGAGCGCTTAGACAATTAATTAGCAAAAGTGCAAGATATCAGCTTAGAGATTTTGTTATGAATAATCCCGATACTATTAACACCAAACAATCTTTATGGTTTTTAGCTAGAGACGATGTTGATGTATTTATGAAAGGGAGTATTGATAGATCTTTGCCAGAATCAGACCGTAGACTCAAGAATTTTCAACTGGTTTGGATTGATAAATTATTGACTGAAAATCGCCTTGAAAAACGATTTAACATCAACTTTTTTACCCAAGGAGATTCTAGAGAGCCTGAACAAGCAGGCATTAAAGGTGCAATGATTGGCTCATTGTTGACAATGCTGGTAACTGTGCTTTTGTCTTTTCCAATTGGTGTTTCAGCAGCTATATATCTTGAAGAATTTGCACCAAAAAACAATAGATGGGTAGATATTATTGAGATTAATATTAATAATTTGGCCGCTGTGCCTTCCATTGTTTTTGGGCTGTTAGGATTGGCAGTGTTTATTGGCTTTTTTGGGGTTCCGAGGTCAATTCCATTGATTGGAGGCTTGGTGTTAACATTAATGACGCTCCCTACTATTATTATCTCTTCTAGAGCGGCATTAAAGGCTGTCCCCCCATCTATCCGTGAGGCAGCATTAGGTTTGGGTGCATCACGCGTACAAACCACCTTTCATCATGTTGTCCCAGCTGCCATGCCTGGCATACTAACAGGCACCATTATTGGTATGGCACAAGCATTGGGCGAAACTGCGCCACTGTTAATGATTGGCATGGTTGCCTTTATTGCAGATGTGCCCCAAGGTATTACAGACCCATCTACGGTGCTTCCAGTGCAAATATACTTATGGTCTGATTCACCAGAACGCGCATTTACAGAGAGAACTTCAGCGGCTATCATGGTGTTGTTAGGGTTCTTAATCGTTATGAACTTGTTGGCGACAATAATGCGTAGAAAATTTGAAAAGAAACGGTAGAATAAGATGATGATAAATACACACAAGCGTGAAGAATTTGATATAGAGATTAACCAGACTGTTGGCAAGCCTTTTATCAAGGATGCAAAATTTTCTACGCGTAATGTTGATGTTTTTTATGGTGAAAAACAAGCCATATTTGATGCAAATATAGATATTGGTAAAAATCAGATTATTGCTATGATTGGCCCTTCTGGATGTGGAAAATCCACCTTTTTACGATGCCTTAATCGTATGAACGACACCATTCAAGATTGCCATATAAGCGGTGATATTAGGTTAGATGGTGAAGATATTTATCAAAAGCAACAAGACCCTGTTTTATTGCGTGCACGGGTCGGAATGGTTTTTCAAAAACCAAATCCTTTCCCAAAATCTATTTATGACAATGTTGCCTATGGGGCAAAACTACACGGATTAGCAAGTAGCAAGATTGAGCTTGATGAGTTGGTCGAAAAAAGCTTAACTCGAGCAGGTCTTTTTAAAGAGGTTAAAGACTCATTGCACAAACCTGGCACTGGACTTTCTGGCGGCCAACAGCAACGATTATGTATTGCTAGAACTATTGCCATTGACCCAGAAGTTATTTTGATGGATGAACCAACTTCCGCACTTGACCCAATTGCGACCGCTGTTATTGAAGAGTTGATGATTAGTTTAAGTAAGAAATACACCATTGCAATAGTCACGCACTCTATGCAGCAGGCAGCCAGAGTATCACAAAGAACCGCTTACTTTCATTTGGGGTATTTGGTTGAGGTGAATGACACAAATACCGTGTTTACCAACCCAGAACATCGATTGACTGAAAACTATATCACCGGTAGGTTTGGATAATAATTAGGAGGCTATTCATGGAAACACAGCAACATATTTCACGACAGTATAATCAAGAATTAGAGAGTGTTAAAAGTAAAGTTCTGAAGATGGGCGGGATGGTTGAAGACCAAGTAGAAAAGTCCATTAGCGCACTGATTGAGCAAAATAGTGAGCTGGCAAAAGAGGTTGCAGAATCAGATTATAAAATTAATAAAATTGAAGTTGAGATTGATGAAAGTTGTGCCCAACTCATTGCTAAAAGACAACCTGCTGCTGGGGATCTTAGGCTTATTATTGCAATTATTAAGGTCATTACAGACCTTGAGCGTATTGGCGATGAAGCGGAAAAAATTGGCCGTTACACCCAAAAACTAACCTCTATGAAGGATGAGGTTAATATGTACGCTGAACTCTCTAGACTGGGGGATAAGGTCATTACTATTTTACGAGATGCACTTGATGCATTTGCTCGTATGGATGTAGAACAAGCGATTAGAATAGCTGGAACCGATAGACAAATTGATGAAGAGTTTGAGCGAGTTTCCAGAATATTGGTCACACATATGATGGAAAACCCTCGCAATATTAAGACTATGTTGCATGTTATTTGGTGTGCAAGGGCCTTAGAGCGAATCGGCGACCACGCTCAGAATGTTTGTGAGTATGTGGTTTACTTGGTTAAAGGTCAGGATGTTCGCCATATGGAATTAGAGTAGGGAAATCGCATGAACAATGATATGTTTACAATCTTAATTGTTGAGGATGATAAAGCGATAATAGAAATGCTTAGTATATCTCTTCAAGCTAAACACTACCACATACTCAAGGCTAATACAGGCGCTCAAGCAATAAGCCTATTGGGTGATAATGATGTAGATTTGGTGTTGCTTGATTGGATGTTGCCAGATGTTGATGGCACTCAGCTGATTGGCAAAATCAGAAAATTTGAGGGTTTTCAGTATTTACCAATCATGATGTTAACAGCAAAATCTAATGAAGAAGACAAAGTGAAAGGGTTTGATATGGGTACCGATGACTATATGACTAAACCAGTATTGTTAAAAGAGCTGGATGCGCGTATTCGTTCTTTATTGCGCAGGTCACAAGGGCTTACTGCTAGTAATGAGTTAATTGTTGACAATATTGTTATTAACCCAGTGCAACAATTATTAACCATCGGTGGCAAGGCTATTACTATTGGCTCGACTGAGTTTCGATTGTTACACTTTTTGATGAAAAATAAAAACAGGGTGTTTAATCGCTCTCAGTTACTTGATGGGGTTTGGGGAAGGTTTGTTGCCATAGATGAGCGTACTGTTGATGTTCATATTTTAAGACTGAGAAAAACATTAAAACCTTGTGAGGCAGATAGCTACATCCAAACTGTGCGCAATATGGGCTATCGATTTAGCATTAATACAACATCATGAAGCCCTCTATTTTGTCTATTGAAAAGTGGCGTATAGCGATTGTTATATTTGTAATGCTGATTGGTAGTTTATTAACAGATGCCTGGCTAATAAGTATAGCATTAAGTTTATTTGGCTATATTGTTTGGATGTATTACAAGGTTTATCAGTTCTATACTTGGATAATTAACGGAACCAGTCAAAATAATGTGCCAGACAGTGATGGAATATGGGACAAGATTAACTATAAAGTACTACAAGACAAAAACAAAAGTAGCGATAGAAAAAAGCGCATGAATGCTTTGTTAAAACGCTCACAAAGTATTTTAAAAGGGTTTCCTTATGCTGCTATTGTGCTTAATCAAAACAATGAGGTTGATTGGAGTAATAGCAAATCCAGTGTTTTATTAAATATTGTTAAAAATGATAGAGGGCAGCGTATTAACAATTTAATTCGCTCCCCTAAGTTGTACAAGTTATTGAGTGCCAATGAAGATGGCAGTGAGATTGAAATAGAGTCTCCTAAAGACTCGTCCATACAGTTGGTGTTAAAAATTATTGCAATTGGCGTTGATTCAAAATTGTTAATCGCACGCGATATAACACAAAGAAACAAAACATTAGAAATGCGCAAAAGTTTCATTTCCAACGCATCTCATGAATTACGCACACCACTAACGGTAATCTCAGGTTATCTGGAAATGATCAAAGAAGATAAAAATTTACCAAAATCATTGTCCAGCCCGATTGACACTTCCTACGAACAAACTGAACGAATGCAAAATATCATTGAAGATTTGTTGACACTTTCACGCTTAGAAAGCACCGATGATATTCAAGATATTAGCACAAGCATAAATATGGAAAAAGTTATCAATCATGTGTGTCAAGATTTAAATCAAGCGGTGACGATAGAGATTAATACCGATGAGGTGATAGTTGGCGTTGAAACAGAGATTATTAGTTTGTGTACCAACCTAATACAAAATGCAATATTTTATACCCCAAAGGGGTACAAAAATCATCGTCAGGTGGCATGCGGATGGCAGCAAC
>NZ_CDSC02000162.1 GCF_001298715.1 Bathymodiolus azoricus thioautotrophic gill symbiont | reverse complement strand
CTAGTGTACGACTCAACATTGTTGGACATTCAGAAAAATTGGAAGAAGTGGGGGCAGCAAAGTTAGCAAATTACACTGATAAATTAGTGCGACACTACAAGATGGATTCAGCAGGCAGTCATGCCTATTTGAATCGTGCTGCGTTAGTGGGCTGTAAAAACAAAGCACTTAGTGAAAATTACGCTAAAGAGCTTTACACTCGAAGATATTTAAGAGACACTAGCGTTACAGGCAGATTGGGCGATATTCATGTGAACGAAGATGGCTCTAAAACCATGAACGATAAGGATCAAAAAATCATTCATCGTTGGGATTATCTACATGAAAGAACTACTTGGACAACGCAAAGCTCTGCCAATATTAGTAAAGTTTTAGATCATCTAAAATTGGGCTTAGATGATAAAACCACCTCAAATATCCCAGATTCATTGACTCATGAGGATATAGGCAAGCCTATTAACGAAGGTACCACGAAAACTGTCTACACCTTGAAAAACCACCCTGACTTGTTATTTTTACAATTGAATGAAAATCCAAAAGCAAATGATAACATTGAGCAATTAAAAAACGAAGTTGAGTGGATTAACAAATTTAGAGAAATGGGCGTTAAAACGCCAAAATATTTTAAAACGCTTTCTGTCATTGGCGAAGACGGTCAAGAGCATCATGGTATTTTAGTTGAGCGCATTCACGACTCATTGACAACAAAACCAGGGTTGGCACTTCCTCCAGGTGAGCGCATAACACACAAAACACTGGCCGATGTTCAGAATTTATTACAGAAATTTGAACAACATTCAAATTTGAGTATTGGTGATTTTCAAATGTTATTGGGTAGAGATGGGCAACTTTATGTTATTGACTCATTAAACGCTTACTCGCCATCGTCTAAAACTTTGCAACCTTTTTCACAGCAAACCAGGCAAGACAATATAAAAGATTTAAAAGAATGGAGAGAGGCCTCACTAAACACCCTAAAAGCCTTTGACCAAACCCAAGGCATGCACGCCATTCTTGTTGACAAGACTATGTTAGAGAGCGATCCAGCATTTGAAAAAAGCCTATTAAATAAAGT
>NZ_CDSC02000026.1 GCF_001298715.1 Bathymodiolus azoricus thioautotrophic gill symbiont | reverse complement strand
AAATTATGAGTTATGCAAAAGTCTCTATTTGTTAATAATTTTTTGAATATTTTGATAGACAAATAGTTTTATTCATCATTCAATGAACAACAATATTGATCAACTTATTTGGCACAACGATAACCTTGATTACGGTTTTGCCATCAATGAATTTAGCCACATTCTCATCAGCTAGAGCTTGTGCCTCCACTTGTGCTTTACTAGTATCAGCATGTGTTATTAGTTTAGCGCGCAGTTTGCCATTAACTTGAACGATAATTTGTACCTTATTTTGCACGAGAGCGCTCTCGTCAATACTTGGCCAAGGTTCATTGATAATCGCTGTCTTATGTCCCAATTCTTGCCACAGGTGATGACATAGATGTGGTGCAATCGGACTGAGGGTTTTAAGTAAGATATGCAATGATTCCTTGCGCACTACCATTGAAGTGTCTGTGGTATCAGTGAACTTTGATAGTGTGTTGCTAAGCTCCATGAGTGCGGCAATCACTGTGTTAAACAGGTGTCTGCGCTCCATATCATCAGTGATTTTTTTGAGTGTTTGGTGGGTTTTAAAGCGAATATTTTGTTGGATTTCATTGAGATTGTCTAAAGAGCCAACAGGGTTGCTTACTTGGTCTTTTATAAAGTCTTTGACTAAACGATAAACCTTGTTAATGAAGCGGTGTGCGCCTTCTAGTCCAGAATCGCTCCACTCTAAATCTTGTGTCGGTGGGGCAGCAAATAAGATAAACAAGCGCACTGTATCTGCACCATACTGGGCTATCATTTCTTGTGGGTCAACTGTGTTGCCTTTGGATTTACTCATCTTAGCGCCGTCTTTTAAGACCATGCCTTGTGTGAGTAAGTTTTTAAAGGGTTCATCATTTTCAACCAAGCCTTCGTCTCGCAGTAATTTGTTGAAAAACCGTGCGTACAAAAGATGCAGGATTGCATGCTCGATACCACCAATGTATTGGTCTACACCACCACCTTTTAACCAATAGTTAGCGCGCTCATCTAACATTGCTTTGCTATTATCTTTGCAGGTATAGCGGGAAAAATACCAAGAAGACTCAAAAAAAGTGTCAAAGGTGTCAGTTTCACGCTGTGCTGCTTTGCCACATTTTGGGCAAGTGGTTGTATAAAATTCTGGCATTTTCTTAATCGGTGAGCCAACACCATCAAAGCTCACTTCTTCAGGGAGAACAACGGGTAGGTCGCTCTCTTCCACAGCCACTGAGCCACAACTTGGACAGTTAATAACAGGGATTGGACAGCCCCAATAGCGTTGACGCGATACACCCCAATCACGCAGACGATAGTTGGTTTTTTTACTGCCTAGGTTTTTATCCTCAAGGGTCTTGGCAATCTTATCAAAAGCTTGGTCAAAACCTAAACCATCAAACTGCCCAGAATTAAATAAAACCCCCTTATCAGTAATAGCGCCTTCATTGGTGTTTTTATCTTTATTGATAACTTGCTTGATGTTGATGTTGTATTTTTTGGCAAACTCATAATCGCGTTCATCGTGTGCTGGAACACTCATTACTGCACCTGTACCGTAGCCCATGAGTATAAAATTGGCAACCCAAATTGGCACCACCTCACCCGTAATCGGGTGAGTACATTTAAGCTCTGAATCAATGCCTTTTTTCTCCATGGTTTCCATAGCGGCTTCAGAAGTTTCCATAGCCTTGCATTCATCAATAAAGGCTTGCACAGCAGGGTTGTCTTTGCCAGCCTCCAGTGCCAAAGGGTGTTCGGCTGCAATTGCCAAATAAGTAACACCCATCAGCGTATCTGGGCGTGTGGTGTAAACACTTAGCGTGTCAAAATTTTTTCTGGTGAAGTCGATTTCTAAACCGATTGATTTACCAATCCAGTTCTTTTGCATGGTTTTAACTGCATCGGGCCATCCGTCTAACTTGTCTAAACCCTCTAATAGTTCATCAGCGTAATCAGTGATACGCATAAACCATTGAGAGATTTCTTTTTTTTCAATTAGTGCATCTGAGCGCCAACCGCGTCCATCAATCACTTGCTCATTGGCGAGCACTGTTTGGTCTACAGGGTCCCAATTAACAACCGCATTTTTCTTATATACCAAGCCCTTTTCAAAGAGTTTAACAAATAGCCATTGTTCCCAGCGATAATATTGCGGGTGGCAGGTTGCTAATTCACGAGACCAATCATAGCCAAAACCCAACTCGGTAAGCTGTTGGCGCATATAGTTAATATTTTCATAAGTCCATTTTGCAGGCGGTACTTTGTTTTTAAGTGCAGCATTTTCAGCAGGCAAGCCAAACCCGTCCCAACCAATCGGCTGTAGTACATTTTTGCCTTGCATTTTTTGATAGCGAGCAATGACATCACCAATACTGTAATTACG
This sequence comes from Bathymodiolus azoricus thioautotrophic gill symbiont, assembly GCF_001298715.1. Taxonomy (GTDB): domain Bacteria; phylum Pseudomonadota; class Gammaproteobacteria; order PS1; family Pseudothioglobaceae; genus Thiodubiliella. The sequence continues at coordinate 21,628 of NZ_CDSC02000026.1, read as the reverse complement.
CACATGCCCCATATGTAGGCGACCTGAAGGGTATGGAAACATACTTAAGCAGTAAAACTTTTCTTTTGAATTATCCTCAATAGCTTCAAATAACTTGTTTTCTTGCCAATATTTTTGTGCTTGTGCCTCAATTTCTTGGGCGTTATATTCTGAATTCATAGTTTTATTTTGAGTTACAAGGCGAAATAGCAGGGTGGAGCTCCAGTGTGCCAACCAGTTCATCGACACCACTTAGATTGTTGTTTGTGAGATATTGACTAATACCATCGTTGATTTTATTGCATACCAAAGGGTCATAAAATAATGCTGTGCCAACACCAACAGTGGCTGCTCCCGCAATGATAAATTCAATCGCATCATTTGCACTCATAATACCGCCTTGACCAATAATCGGCACATTGTGATTTTTACTAATCTGATAGACTTGATGCACTTTGAGTAGCGCAACGGGTTTGATAGCAGGACCTGACAAGCCACCTTGGTTATTGCCAATAATAGGCCTGCGTGAGTTGGTATCAATTGCCATACCCATGAGTGTGTTAATGACGGCCAAACCATCTGTGCCTGCATCAATACAACGCTGTGCGCTATTAGCGATGTCAGTTTGATTAGGCGAGAGTTTGGTAATGATTGGCTTTGTTGTGTTTTGGCGACAAATCTCAACCACACGATAGGACATATCAGGGTCGTTACCAAATGCCACCCCCCCTTCTTTGACATTTGGGCATGAAATGTTGATTTCTATAGCGTCAATATCAGTGTCATTAAAGCGTTTGGCAATTTCACCGTATTCTTGGACAGACGAGCCTGAAATATTAATGATAAAACGAGTTTCAGTCTTATCTAACTTAGGCATAATGTCGTTAATGACAGCGTCGCTACCTGGATTTTGCAAACCGATGGCATTAATCATGCCTTCGGGTGTTTCACAGACTCTATGTGGGATATTGCCAAGGCGTGGTTCAAGTGTCGTGCCTTTAAGGCAGATTGCACCCACATCTTTATTGGAAAAGCCTTGAATGCGGGTATATTCTTCGCCAAAGCCAACACAGCCTGAAAGTAGGATAATTGGTGAGTCTAGCGATATTCCACAGAACTTAGTTTTTAAGTTATTATGCATAGGTGCTATTATACATTTTTTGTTAAAATCATTCACTATGAAAGGATTGTTTATCAGTGGCAGTGGCACCGATGTTGGAAAAACATTTGTTGCCAGTTATATTATTCAAGTGCTTAATGCAAAATATCGCGTTGTGGCTAGAAAGCCAATTGAGAGTGACTGCGTCAAAACTAGTGATGGTTTGTTGCCAAAAGACGCAGTGCTATTAAATAATGTCTGTACCAACCCAGAGCCGATTGATGCAGTTTGTCAATTTAAATTTGAAGCCTGTGTGAGTGGTGAAAAAGCCAGTACAGAGCAAGGTTTGAGTGTTATGCTTGAGGATTTGGTTAAGGCGGCACAACCAAGTGGCGGTGATGATTTTGTGGTGATTGAGGGTGCGGGCGGACTATATTCACCCATTGCACAACAAGTGTTAAATAGTGAGCTTGCTGTTGTTGTTAATTTACCTATTGTTATTGTTGTTAAGGATGAGTTGGGCGCTATTAATCAGGCGTTACTTAGCATAGAGGCCGCTAAAAAGCACAAGCTCAATATTGCAATATTGGTGTTAAATCAAATAACACCCAACAACTTAGACAATGCCAAGGCACTCAGTGCTTATACAGATGTTGATGTGGTGGTTTTTAACAAAGATAATTTAGACGGCTTTAATGCCAAGGTGTTGACACTAATCTAATACGCTCAGATTGGTTTTTTTAGGTTTGTCTGTGTCAGTGGGCTTGGCTTTGTTTTCAAAAAACATGCCTTCACCATTTTCACCCGTATAAATTGTTAGCACTGCATCAGTAGGTACATATATATCTTGAGATTTTCCATCAAAGCGTGCTTTGAATGAAATCGCTTCATTGTTTATCACCAAGGAGGTGGTCGCATCGCTACTGATATTGAGTACAATTTTGTCTTGTTGAATAAAGGGTTTGGGCGCAACAACATCAGGTTTTGAACAGTCAACCAAAATATGTGGCGTAAACCCACTGTCTTCCATCCATTCATGATAAGCGCGAATCAAATAAGGTACGACCGATGCCATGACAGTATTTTTAAGCGTTATATTCCTTTTCGCAATCGGTCAAACTTTCTTTAAAACTTTCTCTTGAAAACAAGCGGCTTGCATAGTCAGTGACCGCTTTTCCAGATTTTCCTAAATCAATATCAAGTCTTTTTAAGCGCCATAATAATACAGCTAAACAAGCGTCAACAATCGTCATATCGTTGCTCTTAAAGAAAGGCTGGTGTGCAAACAAAGGCACTAATTCAATTAGGCTGCTTTTAAGTGTTTTTCTTGCGTTGTCGGCATCTTTTTTCGTGCCTGTTTCGATAGTATTTGCTAATTCAAACCAGCTATTAACTGCCCTTGTAAATCTAAAGATTAGCAAGCGTTTTTCTGATTTTTCAATTGGGTCAACGGGCAATAATGGCGGGAACGGAAAGCGCTCATCTAAGTATTCCATAATGACAGAAAGGTCATATAAAACAATATTACGGTCAAACAATGTTGGTAATGTTGGGTAAGGCATTAAATCTAGGATTTCTTCAGGAATTTCTTCAGTTTTTAGATTGGCAACTTCTCTTTCGATGTTCTTTTCTGCCATAATGAATCGCACTATATGAGATTCCATTTCGCTAGCAGAAGAGTAAAGAATGGTTGAAGATGGGTTTGGTTTACTTAACATATTGAGTTATCCTTAAAAATAAAAAACAGCGTCATTACTAGAACACTGAGTTGGTGTATTAGAGAAAATGAGACTAATTAATCCTTGGCGCGCCATTTGCCATATTTCACATCTTTCCAGTATTCTTTTTTCATTAAATAAGCAAGGATAAATAAAATAAACAAGAAGCCCAATACTTTGTAACCCAGGTCAACGCGTACCAGTTTTGCAGGCTCGCTAACATAGTCTAAAAAGTTAGTAATGTCACGCACATCTTGGTTAAACTCTTTTGTTGATTTACTTTGCTTAAGATGCCACAAAACATCTGGCATAGAGGCATTAGCCAACACTTTATTATTCACACCAAAGGGGCGAGAGTCGTCTTTGTAAAAACTACGCAAGTAGGTGTAAATCCAATCTGTGCCTTTAGAGCGAGCGGCCAAAGACAAGTCTGGCGGTGTTGTGCCAAACCAAGCTTCCGCCCCTTTTTTCGACATGGTTGCAATTATTGGAGAACCTACTTTATCGGCGTTAAACATAAGGTTTTTTTTAATCATTTCGTCAGTTGCCTTGCTTAAGTTTTCTGCAATAACATCGTCAGAAAGGTTGTTCAGCATTTTTTCTGCTTCTTTGGCGTTGTTTACCGGATTATCAATCGCATTTGAAAGCGCTTGTAAATCGGAATGACTTAATGGGTTGTCATTTGACAAATTTGTTTTTGCTTGCTTATAAGCGCTTACGATATCACCTAAAAATAAATCTTTGCCGATGCGTTTATAACGCATAAAAGAGAGAGAATGGCAACCCGAGCAATAGTTCATAAATAACTGTGCGCCATTTTGTAGTGATTTTTGATTCCTAATGTCTGTATTAGCGTGGTCAAGGTGTATATCACTATTTGCCAAAAGATTGAAAGAGATTGTTAAGCCCACTAAAACAGATGCTATTGTTAATAATTTTTTCATTTTATTTCCCCGTTACTCTTTTAGGCACTTCTTTGGTTTTTCCAATAGAAGTAAACCATGGCATTAAGATAAAGAAACCAAAATAAGTCACAGTGAAAACTCGTGCTAATATAGAGTTTGTTTTTGTTACTGACTCCATGCCTAACCAGCCAAGCATGATAAAACTAACCACAAAAACACCTAGCGCGACTTTGTAAGGCCATGAGCGATATCTAATTGACTTTACTTTAGAGCGGTCTAACCATGGCAACGCCAGTAAAATTAATAGCGCTGAAAACATACCCACAACCCCTGGGAATTGTGAGTTAAACATAGGCGGAATCGCTCTTAATACCGAGTAAAAAGGCGTCAAATACCAAAGTGGCGCAATATGTTCGGGGGTTTTTAGTGGGTTGGCTTCAATAAAGTTAGCATGCTCTAAAAAGTAACCGTTCATCGCTGGTGCAAAGAACACTACTGCCGAGAAAATCATCAAGAATACCACCACACCAACGATGTCTTTAACGCTGTAGTATGGGTGAAACGGAATACCGTCTTTTGGAATACCATTTTTATCTTTATTCTTTTTAATCTCAACACCATCTGGGTTGTTTGAACCAACCGTATGGAGTGCTACAATGTGTAGGAATACCAGTATTACTAGGATAAGTGGCAATGCAATAACATGCAATGAGAAGAAGCGATTGAGTGCTGGGTCACCCACCGCATAATCACCTAAAATCCACACCAATAAGTCAGAACCAATAAACGGCACAGAGCCAAATAACGAGATAATGACTTTCGCCCCCCAGTAAGACATTTGACCCCATGGCAGTACATAACCCATAAACGCCTCAGCCATGAGTGCAATGTAGAGCACCATGCCGAGAATCCAAATCAACTCTCGTGGCGATTTGTATGAGCCGTAAAGCAAGCCACGATACATATGTAGATAAATAACAATAAAGAACGCTGAGGCACCCGTTGAATGTAAATAGCGAATTAACCAACCCCAGTTAACATCACGCATAATGTATTCAACCGATGCAAAGGCTTTTAACTCGTCAGGTTTAAAATGCATGGTTAGAAAGATTCCTGTAACGATTTGCATTACTAATACCAGCATAGCTAACGAGCCAAAGAAATACCAAAAGTTAAAGTTTCTTGGTGTGTAATACTCTGCTAAATGCTCGTTCCAAACTTTAGTTAGCGGGAATCTTTGATCAATCCAGTTTTTATTGTTATCCATAATGCTAAGTGAGTTTGTTAGATTTAAAAATAGGGGTTACTTCGTGCTCTTCTGGGCTAACACCAATTTGAATGAGTGTGTCTGATACGAAGTGATAAGGCGGAATCATCAAATTAATGGGTGCGGGAACATCTATGTACACACGCCCTGCCAAATCAAATTTAGAGCCATGACATGGACAATAAAAACCGCCTTTCCAAGCGTCACCACCAAGGTCGGCGGCACCGAGCTCAGGGCGGTAAGTTGGTGAGCAACCCAGATGGGTGCAAGAGCCAATAATGACTGCAATATCAGGATTAATTGAACGGTAAGGGTTTTTGGCGTATTCTGGTTGCTGAGAGGTTTCCAGACTGTTTGGGTCGACTAATATATCATTTAATGTGCTTAAATTTGAAACAGTGGTTTTGTCGCGTTTAAAAATCCAAACCGGTTGTTTGCGCCAAAGTACTCGAACCAATTGTCCTTCTTCAAGTTTGCTAATATCAACTTCAACAGGCGCGCCAGCGGCCTTTGCTCTGGCAGATGGATTCCATGTTGATAAAAACGGCCACGCCACAAAACCGACGCCAACCGCACCAACCACGCTTGTTGCGTTGGTTAGGAAGCGTCTTTTCTTAAGGTCTATTGTTTGTTCCGACATAAGATTGCTATTCCTTTTTGAAAAAATGATGAATATAAAAACCCAATAATTATAATGTATATCAGCTTTATTGAATTAACTTATTCTAATATTCTTTCAAATCAATTTTGATAACCACTTTTTCTATGTGAATAAGCGACTCTATTTGTTTTACTGCATTTAGCAAGATATCGTTTTGTTTTTGCGCGCGAAAAATTATCGCTTGATTGTCAGTGACAAAAATAGCGGTGTTGTTTTCAATAGTGCACAAAGATAGCGATGCAAATTGTTCTGGCAAGTGCACTGAGAGTTGTTCGTTGAGACGATTTAAGGTTCTAGCTTTCTGAAACAATTGCCCTAACGCTCCTTTCGGAGTAAATTTTGATAAGTTTGTTATTTTTTCTGACACGGGCGTTTTAACTTATATATATTGCGTTATCTGTGGGAAAATAGAAAAAATTTTAAAATCATATTTCAATAAACATACAATGAGCATTATAAATAAAATTGCCGCTAAAATTGTCGGCTCTCGCAATGATAGGCTAATAAAAAAACTAAGCAAGGTAGTTGAAGGCATTAATGTACTTGAGCCTGGGTTGCAAGCTTTGGATGACAAAGCATTAAGCGCTAAAACACAAGAACTTAAGCAAAAATTGGAAAATCAAGCAACATTAGAGTCTCTGTTGCCAGAAGCGTTTGCAGTGATTCGTGAAGCCAGTGTTAGAGTGCTAAGGCTCAGACACCACGATGTGCAAATGATCGGCGGCATGGTGTTACATGACGGCAATATTGCTGAGATGGGTACGGGCGAAGGAAAAACTTTAGTGGCAACTTTGCCCGCTTATCTAAACGCACTGACTGGCAAGGGTGTTCATATCGTTACGGTGAATGATTATTTGGCAGCGCGTGATGCGCAGTGGATGGGCAAAATATTTGATTTTTTAGATTTAAGTGTTGGCATTATCACCTCAGACATGCTGCCAGAAAATAAAAAAGTCGCTTACGACTGTGACATTGTTTATGCAACGAATAACGAGTTAGGTTTTGACTATCTAAGAGACAACATGGCGTTCACTACTGAGCAAAAAGTACAGCGTGAACTTAATTTTGCTATTATTGATGAGGTTGATTCTATTCTAGTTGATGAAGCCAGAACGCCACTTATTATCTCTGGATCAGCAGACGATTATTCTGAGATTTATCAGGCGATTAACCACATGATTCCAAACTTTACCAAACAAACTGAGAGCGGTGAAGGTAAAGAGGCTGTGGTTGAAAAAGTGGGTGATTACACCGTTGATGAGAAGCATCAGCAGGTGTTTTTGACTGATGAGGGGCACGCTAAAGCAGAAAATTTATTAATTGAAGTTGGTGTCTTACCAGAAGGCGTGAGTTTATATGACGCTAGCAATATTTTGCTGATGCAACATATTAATTCAGCACTGCGTGCGCATGTTTTGTTTCATAAAGATGACAACTATATTGTTGATGGCAATGAGGTGGTGATTGTTGATGAGTTTACTGGTAGAACGATGCCGGGGCGTCGCTGGTCTGAAGGCCTGCATCAGGCGATTGAAGCCAAAGAAGGTGTGAGCATTAAAAATGAAAATCAGACCTTAGCGTCGATTACTTTTCAAAACTATTTTAGACTCTACAATAAGCTCTCAGGTATGACAGGTACAGCAGATACTGAGGCGGTTGAATTTCAAGCAATTTATAATTTAGAAACTGTGGTTGTGCCACCGAATAGGGCGTCATCACGAGACGATATGTCTGACAAAATTTATCTAACATTAGATGAAAAATTAGAAGCAATCGCTCAAGATGTAGAAGGCTGTCAAAAGACAGGGCAGCCTGTTTTAGTAGGCACAAGTAGTATCGAAAATTCCGAAGCTATTTCAGCGCTGCTGACGCAAAAGAAAGTCAAACACGAGGTTTTAAACGCTAAACAGCATGAGCGTGAAGCGCAAATTATTGCCAACGCAGGTGCGATTGGTGCGGTGACAATTGCGACTAATATGGCAGGTCGAGGCACGGATATTGTACTGGGCGGCAAATTAGCAGAAGATGCAACCGATGCGCAAAAACAAGATTGGCAAAAACACCATGATGATGTGATTAAAGCGGGCGGATTGCATATTGTGGGTACCGAGCGTAACGAGTCTCGTCGTGTGGATAATCAGTTGCGTGGTCGTTCTGGTCGTCAAGGTGATGTAGGTTCAACGCGTTTTTATCTATCTTTAAAAGACAATTTAATGCGTATTTTTGCCAGTGAAAAAATGGCGGCGATGATGCAGCGATTGGGCATGGAAAAAGGCGAAGCGATTGAGCACAAGATGGTGAATCGCGCTATTGAAAATGCACAGAAAAAAGTCGAAGAAATGAACTATGACGCGCGTAAAGACCTTTTAGAATATGATGATGTGTCAAATGACCAGCGTAAGATTATTTATAAATTACGCGATGAATTGATGGACTCCAACGATGTGCAAGATAGATTTATTGCTATTCGTCAAGAGGTTGTTGGTGATTTGTTTGCTGATTACATTTCCCCAGCACAAGCTGAAGAAGATTGGGATGTTGAAGGTCTGCACAATGTTTTAAAAGCAGATTATGCGGCAGATTTTCCGCTACAAGAATGGCTGGATGAAGGTGTGGATGTAAATGAATTGGAATCAAGAATTTCCCAAGGTTTGGGGCAAATTTGTGATTACAAAGAAGAGATTGTGGGTGGTGAGCAAATGCGTGGCTTTGAAAAAGCAGTGATGTTGCAAACCTTGGATCATTTTTGGAAAGAACATTTGGCAGCGATGGATTGTTTGCGTCAAAGTGTGAAGTTGCGAGGCTATGCACAGAAAAATCCAACGCAAGAATATAAGCGTGAGTCTTTTGCAATGTTCGAAACCCTGTTAAATACGATTAATATTGAGATTGTTAAGGCGCTTTCCAGTGTGGCCATTGATGAGAACATTAGCGCTGAGAATGTAGAGCAACAAGACAATAGCGACATATCAGCGATACACAGCAATCCTCTGGGGGGGAACACACAGCACGAAGCTGTAGCAATGGAAAATACAGATAGCGAGACCCCAAATGATTCGCAAACTTATCAACGCAGTGGTGCGAAGATAGGGCGTAATAACCCTTGCCCTTGTGGCTCAGGCAAAAAATACAAACAATGTCATGGCAAAAGCTAGTGCCTATATAGGACTAATGTCAGGCACCAGCATGGATGGTGTTGACGGTGTTATACTTGACGAGCGTCAAAAAATTATTACCTCAGCTTATACCCCATACCCCATAGAGCTAAAAACACGCTTGCAACAATTAAGCCAAACTGGAAACACCTCTTTGGCAGACTTGGCGCAAGTTGATATTGAGGTGGCACAAATATTTGCACAAACTGCCAATCAACTATTAACGCAAAGCTCATTGAATAAGGATGACATCCGAGCGATTGGCTCTCATGGACAGACTATCTACCATCAAGGTAGCAAGTATTCTATGCAAATCGGACACGGTGCACTTATTGCTGAGCAAACAGGCATTACCACAGTGGCAGATTTTCGTATGCAAGATATTGCCACTGGCGGGCAAGGTGCACCACTCACGCCAGCATACCACCAATATATGCTTAATGGCAAAGAGGGTGTGATTATTAATTTGGGTGGTATTGCCAATATTACGATTGTTAAAAACAATGAGGTGTTTGGATTTGACACAGGCCCTGCCAATACATTATTAGATAATTGGGTAAAGAAAAATAAAGGCACAAATTATGACCGAGACGGACTGTGGTCTCGTTCTGGAGTGGTTGATTCAGTGTTACTAGACTCAATACTTGCAGATGATTACTTTCAGCAAAAGTACCCCAAAAGTACAGGACCAGAATACTTTAACCTAGACTGGCTATCACAACACTTAACAAGTGCTGAGACACCTGAAGATGTGCAAAGAACCCTGACAGAACTAACGGTAATGAGCATTTCTGCAAGTATCCCTAAGGGAGAAGATGTCTATTTATGCGGCGGCGGTGTACATAATTTGTTTTTATGCGAACGCCTAACTTATCAAAATCCTGAGAGTGAAATCTCAGTGACTGATGATTTAGGCGTGCCAGTGGATTATGTAGAAGCGGCGGCTTTTGCTTATTTTGCCAAACAAACAATGAATGGTGAGCCATCAAACCTACCGCTGGTAACCGGCGCTAAAGGCAGGCGGATTTTAGGTGCAATTTATCAAATTGATAAGAATATTCTATGATAGACACTTTAGAAAGATTATTAGCAGAAGGCATGGAAACAGAAGTGTTAGAGTTTAAAACAGCCGAACGCACTTTTCAAGCAGATAAACTAGGAAAATATTTTTCTGCACTTAGCAATGAAGCCAATCTTGCCAATAAATCTTGTGCATGGTTGATTTTTGGTGTTAACGATGACCGTGGTATTGTTGGCACACAAATCACCGACCAAACATTAAATGAATATAAGCGAGAAATAGCAAATAGTACCTCGCCAACATCTAATTTTATAAAAATTTATCGTGTTGATGTTAAAGATAAACAAGTGTTAATGTTTCAAATTCCACCTGCGTCAAAGGGTGTGCTAACCAGTTGGAAGAGTCACTATTATGGTAGAGATGGAGAGAGTTTGGGCGCGCTTAATATAGAAGAATTAGAGCGAATTATACGACAAAATATTGCCTTTGACTGGAGCGCAAAAACTATTGATAATGCTACAATTGAAGATCTTTCTGCAGAAGCGATCGTTCTAGCACGAGAGCAATTTTTGACAAAAAATCCTAATTTAGCAACAGAGATAAACTTGTGGAATAATGCCAAATTTCTAGACAAGTCCAAGGTTACTATTAAGGGAAAAATAACCAATACTGCGATACTACTGCTTGGAGAGCCAGAATCTGAACATTTTATTAATCCCGCTGTGGCGAAAATCACTTGGATATTAAAAGACAAGGACAACCTTGAAAAAGATTATGAACACTTTAGCTGCCCATTGCTGGCGAATATTGATAATGTTTATGCGAAAATTAGAAATTTAAAATACCGTTATTTACCAGAAGAGACTTTATTCCCTGAACAGACCAATCAGTTTGACCCTTATATTATTCGTGAAGCATTAAATAACTGTATTGCCCATCAAGATTACACACTTGGCGGAAAAATTAATGTGGTGGAAAGGGAAGACGGTATTTTGACTTTTATTAACTCAGGTGGATTCATTCCTGAAAGCATAGAAAAAGTTCTTGAGGTAGATGCGCCAGAAACTTGTTATCGCAACCCATTTTTAGCAGATGCCATGGTTGGTTTAGGTATGATTGACACCATTGGTAGTGGTATTAAAAAAATGTTTAAGCTGCAAGAGGACAAGTTCTTTCCTTTACCAATATATAACTTAGGTGACAACAAAGTCAAAGTAAAAATTATTGGTAAAGTACTGGATGTGAACTATGCGCGCAGACTTGCACAATCAAAAAATGATTTAACTTTACAAGAGATTATTTTGTTAGATAAAGTCGCTAAACACCTACCTTTGTTGAATACCGAGGTTAAGGTGTTGAGGCGTAAGAAGTTGATTGAGGGGCGCAAGCCTAATTTTCATATTTCATCCTTTATTGCAGAATCAACAGGTGGAAAATCTGTTTATATTAAACACAAAGGTATTGACAATGATTACTGTCAAAAAATGATACTTGATTTTTTAAAAAAATTTAAAAACGGCAGACGACAAGATTTTGAAGAAATGCTGTTAGATAAGTTGCCTGATGTATTAAACAAACAACAAAAAAGAAACAAGGTTCGGAACAACCTACAAAGTTTAAAAAAACAAAAACTAATAGAGCCATATGGTAAGTTATGGAAAATGTCTAAACCTAAAAGTTAGACATTTTTTAGACATTTTTTAGACATTTTTAGACATTTTTTTTATTAAATGATAGTTGTATAAAGACTTTAAGGTAATGTTTAAAAATAAAAATAAATTTTAATTAGACAAACTTTAAGTAAAAAAACAATGATTTTTGAACAGATGAAACAACAACAAATAACCTTAATTAAACCAGATGATTGGCACCTACATGTGCGTAATGGCGAAGCGTTAAAATCAGTCATTGGCATGAGTGCCAAACAAATGGGCAGAGCGATTATTATGCCCAATCTAAACCCACCTGTGACGGATGCAAATGGTGCGAATGCGTATCAAGAGGAAATCCTTAGTGCTTTGCCAAAAGACAGCACATTTAAGCCGTTAATGGCTTTATATTTGACCGATAATACCACATCTGAGGTAATTACTCGGGCTTATAACGCAGGCGTGGTGGCAGCAAAGCTATATCCTGCAGGTGCAACCATTAATTCTGATAGTGGCGTGAGCAATATTAAAAATATCTATCGTAGCTTAGAGACAATGCAAAAACTGGGTATGCTATTATTAGTGCATGGTGAGGTAACGCGTAGTGAGGTGGATATTTTTGACCGTGAAGCGGTATTTATTGATGAGGTTTTAAGTCAGACGGTGAACGACTTCCCTAAATTGAAAATTGTATTTGAGCATATCACCACTAAAAATGCAGTAGATTTTGTGCGTGAGAGTGGTGATCGTGTTGCGGCAACTATCACACCTCAACATCTTTTAAATAATCGTAATGATATGTTAGTGGGCGGTATTAAGCCACATACTTATTGTTTGCCTGTGTTAAAACGAGCTGAGCATCAGCGTGCACTCGTTGAGGTGGCAACCAGTGGCAATCCTAGGTTTTTCTTAGGTACAGATTCTGCACCACATGCCAAAACTGATAAAGAATCTAGTTGTGGTTGTGCAGGCGTATTTTCTGCACCACATGCTATTGAACTTTATGCGCAAGCATTTGACCAAGCAGGTGCAATAGATAAGCTGGAGGGCTTTGCTTCAAAATTTGGTGCAGATTTTTATGGTTTGGCGTATAACACAAGTACCATTACTTTGAAAAAACAAGATTGGATCGTGCCAGCAAGTTATCCTTTCATAAGCGGCGATATTGTGCCATTTATGGCAGAAAAAATGCTTAATTGGAAAGTGGTTTAATTCGTCAAATAATCTTTGGCATTTTGAACATCGAGCTCAATTTGTTGTTTTAACGCTTTAAAATCATTAAAATTTCTCTCATCTCTAATCTTGTGTTTAAAGATGATTTTCGCCTCAAGTCCGTACACTTGCTGGTTAAAATCAAAGAGAAACACTTCCAACAGAGTTTTCTTGTCACCAATTATTGGGCGATTGCCGACACTACATACACCTTGATAAGTAGCACCATCCAGATCAATAGTTACAGCAAATATTCCATAAACTGGGCTGATTTTGCGTTTAATGGGGATGTTGATAGTTGGAAAACCAATAGAGCGACCGTTTTTTAGCCCGTGAATAATTTTGCCAGTGATAGAGAACTCACGCCCCAGCATTTTTGATGCTGATTGTATGTTAGCATTTGCTAGAAGTTTGCGAATTTCTGAACTACTAATGCGGTGATTATTACACAGAATACTGGGTGTTTGTTCCACCGTAAAATCCTGGTCTTTTGATAAGTTTTGTAACGATTCAAAGCCACCCTTCCGCTTTTTGCCAAAACGAAAATCATCACCAATCAGACAATATTTCATATTTAGCTTGTTGAGTAATATTTCTTGTGCAAAAATTTGCGCTTCTAATTGAGAAAAGGCCTGATTAAAGCGAATAATTAGGTGTGTGTCTAAGCCCAGTTTGTCCAATAGATGGTGTTTTTCTTTAAAACTGCTGAGCGATGCTTGCTCATGAGAAAAAAAACGCTGTGGCGTGGGGGAAAATGAAATCAGCACAGAGGGCAAGCCCAGTTCTTTGGATTTTTTCACCAGTTGCGAGATGATTTTTTGGTGTCCTATGTGTACGCCATCAAAGTTACCTATGGTAACAACACTGCCCGCATAAGTTGTTAAATTCTGTAGACCACGAATAAGTTTCATGGGGTTATTTTAGTCTAATTGGGCAATGATTTTCTTAACAGGTGCCGGCAAACCAACTTTTAATTCAGCAATAGAGCGAAAACCCTCAGTGTTCTTTGAGCAAGTTACCATAATAGGGCTAATCATTAAGTGATAGTGGGTAAAACTATGCTTAATAGTAGACAGCTTCTGTTCTATTTTTGCATTTTTATCAAATTTTTTAATGGCTTGGTCAATGGTTTTCTCATCATTTTCACATTCCATAAGGCTCCAAAGCCCACCCCAAATGCCTTTTTTCGGTCGTTTTTCTAAATAAACCTCCCCTGCTGTGTTTTGATAAATAAGCATTGCAACTGAGCGCGTTGGTTTGTTTTTTCTTGGTTTTGGGTTGGGGTGGTTGCCTTGTGTGTTGTGTTGTTTTGCTTGACAATGTTGAGCAAGGGGGCAACGATCACACTCTGGGTTGTTGCGTGTACACAGGGTTGCACCTAAGTCCATAATGGCTTGTGTGTAGTTGGCATTGCGTTTATTGGGCGTGTGATACTTAGCCAAACGCCATAATTCTTTAAGGGTTTCACTTTGTCCGTAATGCCCCTTAACTTGATGGTACCTTGAAAGTACGCGTTTAACATTGCCGTCAAGTATGGCGTGGTTCTGATTAAAACTAATGGATAGAATAGCGCCCGCTGTAGATTCACCTATACCTGGCAAATCAATCACTTGTTCAAACTTTTTTGGGAGTGCGCCTTGATGCTGCTCAACAATAATTTGCGCGCATTTGTGCAAGTTTCTTGCTCGTGCGTAGTAACCCAGCCCAGCCCATTGTGCCAATACTGCATCTTCGCTGGCATTGGCAAGCGCCTTTATTGTTGGGAAATGTTGAATAAAGTTGTTAAAGTAGCCGATAACCGTGGTTACTTGCGTTTGTTGTAGCATAATTTCACTCAACCAAACATGGTAAGGGTTGATTGTCTTCCCCTCAGCGAACTGCTGTAAATTGCTCGTGCTGTATGATAGGTCGCTATGTGTTGCCTGCCCTCCTAGAGGGCTACTGTTTGTCGCTTGCCAAGGTAGGTGATGACGACCAAATTGCTCAAACCACTTTAGCAATGGCTTTGAAATTGGATGCACTATTTTAAGTTAAGCGGGTCATCTGGATTAATGCCCTCCATAAATGGCTTGTCAATGTCCTGATGCGTTACTTGGTAGACGCAACCAATCCAGTTATTGATAATGACATTAGTGGCGTTGCCCCAAGTGTTGTTTAAGGTTTTGCTGATAAGTTGTTCAGGAAAATCTGCTAGCGTAAATTCGCCAGATAATAGCTTGGTTTTATACTCATTGAGAATGGCTTTGCTTTGTTCGGTTAAATAGTGCTTAGGAAAAGGCGGATAGTCGTTGCGTGTTTTTGCTAAATAGGCAATAATATCGCGCTTGTATTCTTTTAATAGACTAATAGTATCGTATTCTGGATGCCCCTGAAAAAATACAATTCTTAATAAATCTTCACTCACACATAAGTGTGCGCCGATTTTTCCTTCAACCAAAACTTTAATCTTAGCATCGTCAAGTTGTGATTTCGTGATTTCGTTAAAACGAGAGTGAGGCACATCAAAACGCGTATTCACACCACTCATTAAAGGATGTTGTCGGTCTAACACTTGGTGTGGAAATACGCCCCAGCATTTTTTACCAATGGCTTGACGCTTTTGTCCATAGCGAAATTCCAGTACAGCGTGTGTTGCCAAGCACGAGCATAGCGTTGAAGTAACATGACTATACGACCAATCAATCACCTTTTTAAGTTGCTCATAAAAAGGTGCTTTTTTTAAATCGGCATCTTCAATATGTGCGCCTGTAATGATCAATGCATCTAATCCCTGCGTTTTAATATCATCAAAACTTTGGTAATATTGGTCAATATGTGTCTGCGTTTTTTCACCTCGTTTAATAGAAGGCAGTGTAAACGGATGCAGATAAAATTGCGCAATTTGGTTAGAATGTCCAATCAAGCGGAAAAATTGCCGCTCAGTTGCTTCAAGTGCTGGGTCTGGCATCATGTTTAATAAACCAATGTGTAATTCACGAATGACTTGATGATTAGCACGGTCTTTGCTTAACACCGTCTCGCCTTCGTTACGCAGGCGTTCAAAAGAAGGTAAGTTGGTATGGGCGATTAAAGGCATTAGCGTATTGCCCCTGTGATTAGCTCCATTACCTCGCTACTATTTTGACATTGGTGTAAGTCTATGCTATCAATCGTGCAGCCATATTGGCTGGCAATCGCTTCATATTTTGGCTTGCGGTGCCGAAGTAAGCGTGGAAAAATCCAACGCACAAACGCATCGGGGTCAATTTGTGCGACATAGGAAAATTGATTTTCTTGTAGGTAAATCTCTAGTTGTTGTTGTAAGAAATTTTGTTGATAGTAAAGTGGTTTGGGGTGCGTTCGTGCACACTCAATCAAGGCAGACTCGTTATCTTCGTGAGCGCAAATATAAACAATCAGCGTATTATCTGCCAATGATTGATAGACCTTATTATCATCCAATTCACATAAACTACCTCCTGCATCATTAATAAAATGCCTATAGCCCTGCGCTTGAGATTTTGTGATAAACTCTCCAACATCCAACATAGCCCGGGCTTCAGCTTCTCTGTGTAGCGCTTGTCGGCGGTTGAATTCACCAATTGGCAACCCACCCAATTCGGGGTTGCCGACTTTGCCTAAAAAGCTTGACACCGAAGACAGGTTGTCAAAAGTAATATGATTTTGAACCGTGATAGAGTCATTGTCTAACAAATCTGCTAAGCATCCATCTTGTTTAATTTGTTGTTTGATATTAGCAAGAATAGCATTATTTAAATACTCAGCACCAATGCGATAATCGCCAGAATAGTGATACCACTTATCATCAAGACCAAGTAACTTTGAAAGGTGTGTTTTGCCAACGCCTGACATACCGAGCAGTGTTAGGTGTTTGTGTTTTGACTTAGAAAACTCTTTAGCAGGAAGTTTCATAATAGTGCAAAGACATTATAACAAACCATCTTGTTTGAACATTTCACGAATGCCGCGAACAGCCTGGCGGGTGCGATGTTCATTTTCAATCAAACCAAAGCGTACATAGTTATTGCCATATTCACCAAAACCAATACCAGGAGAGACGCCAACTTTTGCCACTGCAATGAGTTTTTTGGTAAACTCTAATGAGCCCATTGCTTGATAAAATTCAGGAATTTTTGCCCAAACAAACATTGTGGCCTTGGGTGGTGTTACTGCCCAGCCAATAGAATTTAAGCTTTCGCACAAAACATCACGCCTATCTTGATACATTTGTGCAATTTCTGTAACACAGGTTTGGTCGCCTTCTAACGCTTCAATTGCTGCTACTTGAATAGGGGTAAACATACCATAATCTAAGTAAGATTTGATTTTAGCCAGTGCGCCTACTAAGATTGGATTGCCCACCATAAAGCCAACACGCCAACCTGGCATATTGTAGCTTTTTGATAGTGAGAAAAACTCAACCGCAATATCTTTAGCCCCTTTTACTTGCAAAATGCTTGGCGCCACATAACCATCAAAAACAATATCTGCATAGGCTAAATCTTGCACCACCCAAATCTTGTGCTCTTTGGCAACTTTGATAACGCGTTCAAAAAACTCTAATTCAACGCACTCAGTAGTTGGATTAGATGGGTAGTTAAGCACCAACATCTTTGGCTTTGGAAAAGTATTTTTAATTGAGCGCTCTAACGCTGCAAAAAAATCATCTTCAGGCCCACAAGGCACATGTTGAATATCAGCACCTGCAATCACAAACCCATAGGGATGAATAGGGTAAGCAGGGTTGGGCACTAAAACCGTATCGCCACTACCAACAACCGCTTGTGCTAAATTTGCCAAACCCTCCTTTGAACCAATGGTAACAATCGCCTCGGTTTGCGCATCAATATCAACATCAAAACGATTTTTGTACCAGTTTGAAATTGCGCGTCTCAAGCGTGGAATGCCGCGAGAAGTAGAATAACGATGTGTATCGCCACGGCGTGCTGTTTCCACTAACTTTTCTACAATATGTTCAGGCGTTGGTTGGTCGGGGTTACCCATGCCAAAGTCGATAATGTCCTCACCACGAGATCTGGCTTCAACCTTTAGCTTATTGGTAATTGCAAAAATATATTCTGGCAATCTTTTTATTCGTGGGAAATCGTTATCCATGGATTTTTAGAGTCGTTCTTTATTTAATATCTAATAATTCAACATCAAAAATGGTGGTTGCACTGGGTGGAATTGGACCTGCGCCAAACTCACCGTAAGCCAATTTTGATGGAATAGTAAGTTTGCGCTTGCCACCCATCAGCATACCTTCAATGCCCGTGTCCCAGCCGGAGATGACCTGTCCTGCCCCGAGTTTAAAGTCAAAAGGTTCATTCCTGTCAACACTTGAGTCAAATTTTTTGCCATTGGTTAGCCAGCCAGTATAGTGCATAGACACAAAGTCTCCAGCCTTGCAAGCTGTACCTTTGCCAATTTCAATGTCTTCTATTTGTAATTCTGCCATTTTTTAATAAGTTAAAGTTATATTATATGAGCCAAATTTTCTAACATTAAGGACGCCACAATCTAGTAGTAAATATTGCCCCTTGATGCCTTGCAAAATACCAGTAATCTCAGGCATTTTGTCAAAATTTAATGATACTATTTTGCTTGGATATTCTACCACAGGGTAGTGAATTTTTACGACTTCATTGTTTAACTCTATTGCGTCTAAATCCGCCATCATATTGGATACCTCTGGCAACAGTTGATTTTTTGTTGCTACAAGGTCAACTTTATCCACCTCGTTTTTAAGCATTTTGCGCCAGTTGGTTTTATCGTTGACGAATGTTTTTAAAGCCACTTCAATTTGCCCAGATTTGAGTCGTGTATCCACCTCAAGTATTGGCAGAGCAGCGACAGCACCTTGGTCAATCCAACGACTGGGGGTATTGCGCTTGCGAGTAATGCCGACCTTGATGCCTGATGAGTTTGCCAAATAAATAATATGTGGTGCAAAGCAATTGTCCAACCCCCACAGTGGCTCACGGCAAGTGCCAAGGTGATGATGGCAAGTTTCGGGTTTCATAATGCACAAATCACACCGCGCCAAATCTCGACAACACGGAAAACAATAGCCTTGAGAATAACTTTTTCGAATTATTGCGTTACAGTTTGAGCAAGTGATTTCGCTATTGAATGTGAGGGAAATTTCTTGCCCTATTAATTCATTCATTGAGATCAAATCATTGCCAATCGGCAGTTGGTAGATTGCATTATCACGCTCAAGCGAGGTTTGCATTTTTTGTATGTTGCCAGTTTTAGTCATTGTGTTAATAACCGCTGCACTTGCTTGTATTTGTCGGCAGTTTCCTGCACGATATTATCAGATAGGGTTGGTGCGGGCGGGGTTTTGCCCCAATCCAATGTTTCTAAATAATCGCGTACAATTTGTTTGTCAAAACTTTTTGGGCTAATGCCTACCTGATAATTGGCCTTTGACCAGAAACGCGAAGAATCTGGTGTTAGCACTTCGTCCATTAATGTCAGTTTGCCTGCTTCGTCTAAGCCAAATTCAAACTTGGTGTCAGCAATGATAATACCGCGTTCTAGCGCATAATCCGCCGCAAACTGATACAGAGCCAAACTGGCATCTTTGATTTGTTGTGCTAAATCTTTACCTACAAGCTGCACGGTTTGTTTGAAGTCAATATTTTGATCGTGTTCACCAGCCGTCGCTTTACTAGAGGGCGTATAAAGTGTTTGTGGTAATTTTTCTGCCAGTTGCAGGTTTTTTGGTAGTTTAATGCCACAAACTGAGCCTGTTTGTTGGTAGTCTTTCCATCCAGAGCCTATAATATAGCCTCGAACAATTGCCTCAACAGGAAGGGGCTTGAGTTTTTTGACGATGATTGCACGACCATCTACTTGCTCAATTTCTTCTGGTGTTAAAACGCTATCAAGCGATTCATGGGTTAATTGATTAGAGATGATGTGGCAGGTTCTTTCAAACCAGAAATTAGCCACTTCGTTCAGTACACGCCCTTTGCCAGAAATTGGCTGATTGAACACCACATCAAAGGCACTAAGTCGGTCAGTGGTTACAATTAGCAGTCGATGTTCGTCAATATCATAAATGTCTCGCACTTTGCCTTTTTGGATTAATGGCAGGCCGATTGAAGTTTCAAAAAGTGTTTGCACGCTTGTATTAAATAGTGATTTAAGCGCTATTTTAACTTGTTAAAAATGTCTATGGTAAAATTCACCTTAGCACTATGATAAAAAAACTTCTAATCACCGCCCTATTTATTACGCAATTTGCAACAGCATCGCCGTTGAGTGATAGCGCACTTAGAATGATCAAAATAGGCAATGAGGTTGGTTCGCCTGCCGTGGTAAAGAATGGGCAAGATTTACTGATAAAAGGGATGTTTGAATTAAACGACTTTGATGCAGCGTACGAAGCATCAAAGCAAACGCGTTCAGGTAATCAAATAATGGGCTATCCACCACAAGTGCAAATTGCCAATAAAATATTAAGCAAACTGCTCAATCAAGGCTACGAACCAGCAATTTATGACAGTGCGTTATATCTGCTTGATGGCGATAGTGGCTTTGTTAAAGATGCGTTAATGGCGCTCAATTTATTAGAAAAGTCAACGCAGATATATTCCAATCCACAGTCTGCTTTCGTCGCCGCAGTTATCAGAAATGAATCCTTAGCGCCTATTATTAAAGACAAACAACGCATTGACGAGTTGATTACTTTTGCAATTTTAAACAATGTTAAAGGCGCAGCTGAGTATCAAGCGCAATATATAGATAATAAAGCACAAAAGCTAAAAGTGAAAAATTGGCGCGCTTGGATAGACAGACAATAGTTTTACAAACTACGCAGAATAGATCTTGCTCTTTTTTGGAAGCGCTTTAAATCAGATTTTGCGACGCGTTTTTGTTTAGGCAGCCGCCATGTGAGTGGGTTTTTGCGCTTGCCTTTGTAGTGTAATTCGTAGTGTAAATGTGGCCCCGTTGAGCGACCTGTTGAGCCTACATAGCCAATCACTTGCCCTCTTTTAACTCTAGATGATGCTCTGAGCCCACGAGAAAATCTAGACAAGTGTGCATAAACGGTTAAATAATTACTGCCGTGTGTAATATGCACAGATTTGCCAAGTGCCCCCATTCTTTTGCGATGCTTAATGATGCCATCGGCTGCAGCGTAAACAGGTGTGCCGTATTTTGCAGCGTAATCAACAGCTCTGTGTGGTCGCCAAGTTTTTAGAATTGGGTGAAAGCGCTTTAGTTGAAACTTTGAGCTAATGTATTTGTACTTCAAAGGTGCTCTTAAAAAGCTAGGGTAGAGTGTTTTGCCATTAATGCCGTAATAACCAAGGCGTCCATATTTGTCAGTATGTGAGAAAACAGCAACACGCTTTTTTTTGCCAATATAAATTAATGTGCTTGGTGCGGTGCGCCTTTTGCCAATAATAATAAAACGGTCGCCTCTTTTTAAATCTCGATTAAAATCAATGCTCCACGAGAAGATACGCACAATATTATTAATGGTTTTTTGGTTAATACCCATTTTCTGTGCATCGTAGGCAAGTGAACGAGTGATATAAATAGTAGAGCGTTCAAGCGCATTGGCGCTGCTTATAAAAAATAATGTAAGTAATAAAAGTAGTGTAGATTTACGCATATTTTTTGATGATTGCGCGCGCTGTTTCGCGCGCTGTTGTGTCGTTAGCAATAATGGCCTCTAATGAAGAGATATCCGTGTGTTGGACAGTATCTAAGGTGTGTTGAATAACTTTTGTAATGTCTAAAAATGAAATTTTATTGTTTAAGAAATGCTCAACTGCAACTTCATTAGCGGCATTGAGTGTGCCCATTGCATTACCACCTTGTTTGAGCGCATCAAATGCTTGTCTTAAACAAGCAAACTTGTCTAAATCAGGTGCGTAAAACTCTAGTGGAGGGTTGTTGGTTAAGTCTAGCGGTTCAACACCAGAGGCAATTCTATTGGGAT
>NZ_CDSC02000037.1 GCF_001298715.1 Bathymodiolus azoricus thioautotrophic gill symbiont | reverse complement strand
CTTGAATTCACATCATAAGTGCAACATTCAATTAGTCGGCCAAAGGGTATATTAATCACTCTCTAATCTCCCATAGAAAAAGGAGTGAAACATGCAAAAATATACACAATTGACCTACGAACAAAGATACCATATTTACCTACTGAACGCTCAAGTAAACTTCTTTCTGTAAATTCAAGAGCGTTTTGTTTGCTTTTTGCAGGGCTTTAACACCTGGTTGTCTTTGCCTAAGCATCTAAGCCAAGTGCCAATAGCTTGCGGGGTTGGTACTTTTTGATTAGTGACAAGACAGCAAAGCTTTGTCTTTGGCAATATGGACAGTATCGTTTAGACATTCACCGCCCTCATGTTGACTCAGTACCAAGGTATTAATAAAGGTTGAGACTTTAAGGGCACAATTACTGCCCAATGCGGGGAAGCGCTGATCTATTGTTTTTGATAAATCCAATACTTGGATAGTATGCGCTACTTGAATTCACATCATAAGTGCAACACTCAATTAGTCAACCAAATGGTATTAACCACCCTTTAATCCGACAAGACAAAGGTACTGTAATTTTTTTTCTGAAATAATAGATAAAATTTCCATAATTTCTAGCATACTTCTGCCAAGACGAGACAGCTCACTGACTATGATAGCATCACCATTTTGAGCATCATGAATGATTGAATAGATTTTTCTTTTTTTCCTAAGAAATCGTACCTGAAATTTTTTCTTCAATAAAGTGTACGCTCACAAGTTGTTTTTCATGAGCTAACTTTAAAATATCTGCTTTATTTTTTTCAATATCTTGATCAATTGTTGATATGCGAAGATAAGCCGTTGTTTTCATGCAAAAACTCCTAAATTTAGTATAAACCTATTTATATGAATTATAATATAATAATTCATATA
>NZ_CDSC02000059.1 GCF_001298715.1 Bathymodiolus azoricus thioautotrophic gill symbiont | reverse complement strand
CCCTAAAAATTATCCATTGCCTGATTGGCTAATAAATCCGCCATATTATTGCCTTTATCGCCACTATGACCCTTAACCCAAAACCATGAGACCCGATGCTTTTGATTGAGCTCATCTAATTTTTGCCATAAATCCACATTTTTAACAGGTTTTTTTGCCGCTGTTTTCCAATTTTTTTTCTTCCATCCAGTAATCCATTGTGTTATCCCGTTCATCACATATTTTGAGTCGGTATATAAATCAATGTGGATACTGCTTGATTTAATTGCCTCCAACGCCTTAATTGCAGCCATGAGTTCCATGCGATTGTTGGTGGTGTCTTTCTCTGCACCATTGAGTTGCTTCGAATACTCACCATAGCGTAACCACACACCCCAACCACCAATACCTGGATTACCTCGACAGCCGCCATCAGTATAAATAAGTATTTTATCCATCAATATTCACTTGTAACCAATATTCTAATAACGCCAAATGCCACAGGCGTGAACCATTCAGCGCTGTCATATATTGCTCAGGCTGACTGATGACTTTTTGCACAAAATTTTGATTATAAAGCCCTCGGTTAATGCACTGAGTAGAATTAAGAATATCTGTCATAAATTCTAAAAATTCACCACGCACATATTTGAGTGCCGGCATTGGAAAATAGCCTTTTTTTCTATCAATCACGCTATCAGGTAAAAGCCCGCGTGAGATATGTTTGAGTGGATATTTGCCCCCATCACGCATTTTTAAACTCGGTGGTATGCTCAGTGCATGCTCAATCAAATGGGTGTCCATAAACGGAACGCGTGCCTCCAAACCCCATGCCATAGTCATATTGTCCACGCGTTTCACTGGGTCATCAACGATTAAACGGGTAATATCAGTACGAAAAATCTTATCCATAAATTCTCCCGTATTGTCCTTAGAAAATTCTTTATTTAGCCAATCTTGCGTGTGATTACCTGTGTGATAACTTGCATTGACCGTTTGTAAATATTCTTCATAAGGTCTATCAACATAGTGTTTGGCAAAACGCTCAAATTCACTACCTGATTCGCTTTGCATACGCGCATACCAAAAATACCCAGCAAAAGCCTCATCTGCACCCTGCCCTGATAACACCACTTTAATATGTTTTGACACTTGTTCGGATAACAAATAAAACGCCACTGCGTCCTGCCCTACCATTGGTTCTGCCATATTTGCTACTGCCTCTTCAAGTCGTGGCAATACCTGTGAATTGCTCACTATATACTTTTCATGCTTAGTATTGAATTTCTTAACAATTTGGTCAGAATATTCAAACTCTGAACCGCTCTCATCGTCAATATCTTCAAAACCAATTGAAAAAGTACGAATATCTGAGTGTCCTGCCTCATGCAAAAGTCCAACCAATAACGAAGAATCCAACCCACCTGAGAGCAGCACACCAATTGGCACATCGGCTGCCAACATTCTTTTATCAACAGCTTTAATCAGTAATTCATGCGTTTTTTCTAAATATTCCTCATCTGTCAAACCCGTTCTTTGTGCTTTTGGTTGCCAATACTGTTTTTCAACAATCTTGCCCTTGCTGTCAATACTCAAGGTGGTGGCAGGCTTGACTTTATTAACGCCATTTAAAATGGTATTCGGTGCTGGCACTACGCCGTGCAAGGATAATTGTTGTTGTAACGCTATTGAGTTAATACTGGTATCTGCGCCAATTACGCTCAAAGCTTGCGTATTAGAAGCAAAACTAAATGTTTGATTTGTAAGATTAAAATACAACGGCTTGATCCCCATTCTATCACGCGCAACAAACAATTTTTTGCCATCCCAAATACAAAAAGCAAACATACCATCCAGGTGCAAAACACAATCTTCACCCCACAGATGATAAGCCTTAAGAATGACTTCAGTATCAGAAGTAGAGAAAAATCTATAACCTTGTTTGATTAAATCTTGACGCAAGGATTTATAGTTATAAATCGTACCATTAAACACCAAGCTCAGACTTAAGGTATCATCCACCATCGGCTGGTGTGCGTGATTAGATAGATCAATAATGCTCAAGCGTCGATGCCCAAGCCCTACATTTTTACCAAGCCAAATACCACTATCATCAGGACCACGGCGGGCAATTTTTTGCATCATTGTTTCTAAGTCTTGCGACTTAACCACTTGCTTATCAAATCTTAATTGACCACAAATACCACACATATTAAAGTTATAGAGAATGTAAAATAGTCTATTTTATCAAGTTATTGACTATCAGTAATGACTCAAGCACAAACACTTTACGACAAATTAATGAATGCACATGTGGTGCGTGAAGAAAAGAGCACTGCACTTATTTATATTGATAGACAACTCATTCACGAAGTTACCTCTCCTCAAGCCTTTGAAGGCTTAGCAATGGCGGGTAGAAAGCCCTGGCGATTACAAGCAAACTTAGCTGTGCCTGATCATAATGTGCCAACCACAAATCGCTCATCAGGCGTGAATGGTATTACAGACCCTATCTCTAAATTACAAATTGAAACACTGGATAAAAACTGCAAAACATTTGGTATTAATGAAATACCAATGAACGATATCCGTCAAGGCATTGTGCATGTGGTTGGCCCTGAACAAGGCGCCACGCTACCAGGAATGAGCATCGTTTGTGGCGATTCGCACACTTCTACACATGGTGCATTGGGTGCATTGGCATTTGGCATTGGCACTTCGGAAGTAGAGCATGTTTTAGCCACAGGTTGCCTGTGGCAATCTAGGTCAAAAAATCTCAAGATTGAAGTGAATGGTGAGTTGGATAAATATGTCAGTGCTAAAGATGTGGCACTTTATATCATCGGAAAAATCGGTACTGCAGGTGGCACAGGCTATGCAATTGAGTTTTCAGGTAGCACCATTGAAAATCTATCAATTGAAGGCAGAATGACCTTATGCAACATGGCAATTGAAGCAGGCAGTCGTTGTGGCATGATAGCAGTTGATGACAAAACCATTGACTATGTCAAAGGCAGAGCGCTATCTCCAGCAGGTAAAAACTGGGATAAGGCGGTTAAATATTGGCATACCCTACGCTCTGATGATGGTGCACATTTTGACAAAATATTGAGTTTTAAAGCCAATGATATCAAACCACAAGTTACTTGGGGTACTTCGCCTGAAATGGTCATCGCCATTGATGAGGTCGTGCCTAACCCTAAAAACGCCAAAGATGAAGTACAAAAAACCAGTTGGGAAAATGCGTTGAATTACACACATCTTAAAGCCGATACTAAGATTTCAGACATTAAAATTGACAAAGTTTTTATTGGCTCCTGCACCAACTCTCGTATTGAAGATTTACGCATTGCTGCTGAAGTTGCAAAAGGCAAACATATTGCCAGCAACATCAAACTTGCCTTGGTCGTCCCTGGCTCTGGTTTGATTAAAAAACAAGCTGAAGATGAAGGTTTGGATAAAATATTTATAGATAGCGGGTTTGAGTGGCGTGAAGCAGGTTGCTCTATGTGTTTGGCAATGAATGCAGATAAACTAGAAGCTGGTGAACGATGCGCTTCAACTTCAAATCGCAATTTTGAGGGTCGTCAAGGACAAGGTTCATTCACGCATTTAGTTAGCCCTGCAATTGCTGCTGCCAGCGCGATTGCGGGTCATTTTTCAAATGTTTGAGGCGTAAAAATATGTCATTTCTTACCATGGAACCCAGCAACCAAACTTTTAAAGCTTTAATGAGTAACGGCGTTAAATATAATGTACCGCGTTTTCAAAGAGATTATTCATGGGATCAAGAACAATGGGAAGAGCTATGGGAAGATATTGAAAATTTAAACGAAGAAGAGCATTATATGGGCTACATTGTCCTTCAGCGTAATGAAAAAGATAAAAACAATTTTGTAATCATTGATGGACAACAGCGCCTTATTACCTTGTCTTTATTTGTATTGGCATCCATGAACAAGATTCAAACGCTGATCAAGGAAGATGTAGACCGTAAAAACAATGAATTAAGGCTAATGGGTTTGAGAAATGATTTTATTGGCATGCTAAGCAGAACAACACTTATGTCTTATAACAAACTCGTCTTGAACAGAAACAACAACGCTAAATTTAAAGCGCTAACTGAAGATTTAGTGCCACTTTTAAGGAGAAATCTAACCAAAACAGATAAATTAATGTCGAATTGCTTTGAGTTCTTTTGTAAAAAAATAACAAAAAAATCTGGCTCTGATGTTGTAGGTTTTATTGAAAAAATAACAGACAGCATGTTGTTCACTAAAATTATTGTAGATAACAATTTAAATGCTTACAAAGTTTTTGAAACGCTAAACGCTAGAGGCGTTCAACTGTCAACGCCAGATTTACTTAAAAATTATTTATTTTCAAAAGTTGTCAATAACAATCAACGTACTGTTGATGAGAACGAACTTAATGACATGGATGAAAAGTGGAGCACAATCATTTCAGAATTAGGGGAAGGAAATTTTACGGACTTTGTGCGTTATTACCATAACACGCATTACTCTTTAGTTACCAAGAAGAGATTATTTGTCAATATTAGAAATAACATTCAACGACCGCAAGAGGCTACAGACTATTTAAGAGATCTATCGAAATACGCCCCTATCTATGCAGCACTCAACGATGCAGAAGATAAATTATGGGGCAATCCAGATTATGATTCAGTCAAACCCTACTTAAAGGCTTTTAAATTATTCAACATTAAACAGCCGTTTTTACTGCTATTAACCGCTTATGATAAGTTTAGTACCGATGAGTTTGTAAAACTTGCCAAATATTTATATATTTTATCTATTCGTTACAATGTCATTATTCACTCTTCGCCCAACGAGCAAGAAAAGACTTACAACACATTAGCAATAAAAATTTCAAGTGGAGAATTGGAACGAGCAAGTCATATTAAAAATCAACCAGAGTTTAAGCAGTTATATCCCAACGATCAAGCGTTCCA
Organism: Bathymodiolus azoricus thioautotrophic gill symbiont; assembly: GCF_001298715.1. Lineage (GTDB taxonomy): Bacteria > Pseudomonadota > Gammaproteobacteria > PS1 > Pseudothioglobaceae > Thiodubiliella. Next base: position 6,769 of record NZ_CDSC02000059.1, on the reverse strand, counting down.
ATCCGTATTCAAATATCATACTATGCCCAGCCGACAAAGCAATAAAAAAATTCGCTTTCTATTAACAGAGGTTGAAAACAAACTGGCAAACACCGCCTCAGATTACAACACTTGGACTTTAGAGCATATTACTCCCTATAATATCACCGAAGAATGGGAAAAATATTATCAAGGGCAACATCACCAAGCTGTTGACAGATTGGGTAATATGACGCTATTAATAGAAAAAGATAACCAAAACTGCGGTACTCAACTGTTCAATGAGAAAAAGGCGATTTACCAAAATTCTCACTCTAAACTCTCTCAAAAAATATCTGAATACGCAGAATGGAATAGCGAAACACTTGAGAGTCATCAAGACTGGCTGGCGCAACAAGCCGTAAAGACTTGGAGTATAAATTATGAATAAATTTACTACACTAACCTCTATTGCCGCACCGCTTGATAGAGCAAATGTGGATACCGATGCGATTATCCCTAAGCAATTCTTGAAATCCATCAAGCGCTCTGGTTTTGGCGTGAATTTATTCGACGAGTGGCGCTACCTAGACCACGGCGAAGTAGGTATGGACAATAGCAAGCGCCCACTCAATACAGATTTTATTTTAAATAAATCTGAGTATCAAGATGCACAAATACTTTTAGCAAGAGAGAATTTCGGCTGTGGATCAAGTCGCGAGCATGCGCCTTGGGCGTTAGAAGATTATGGTTTTCGGGTGATTATTGCACCGAGTTTTGCCGATATTTTTTACAATAATTGCTTTAAAAATGGACTCTTACCAATTGTGCAAGATAATAATGTGATGGACGAATTGTTTGCATTTGGCAATGCAATCACCATTGACCTTAAAGCGCAAACTATCCTTGCTAATAGCAAAACTTACACATTCGATATTGATGGCGAACGCAAACGACGCTTAACAAACGGCTTAGACGATATTGACCTAACTTTGCAATATGCTAAAGAGATTAAAAACTTTGAAAAAAACTACTTCAAAACTTATTCTTGGTTGTAAGAAGGCTATAATTTAGCTATCATGATTGGGCAATTAACAGGCAAAATTTTAGAAAAAAACCCACCTGAAGTGCTACTTGAGGTAGGTGGTATTGGCTATGAAGTGCTTTGCCCAATGCCTACTTTTTACGCCATGGAAAATAGAGGTGAACTGACGCTACATACACATTTTCATGTTAAAGAAGATGCGCAAACACTGTACGGCTTTATCTCTAAAGATGAAAAAACCATATTCAGAGAGTTGATTCGTGTCAATGGTGTTGGACCTAAAGTGGCATTAGCGATTTTGTCGCATCTTGATATTGCCACGCTAATAAGTGCAGTTGCCAATGATGATGATGTATTGCTGGCGAAAACCCCAGGTATCGGCAAGAAAACTGCACAAAAGTTGATTGTCGAACTTAAAGACCGTTTGGCAAAGCTTGAACTCATCAATACCAACAATCAGACTGTTGCACTCAGTAGCAGTAACCCAAACACTGGTAAAGCATTATCTGCACTACAAGCGCTCGGCTTTAAGGTTAAAGAAGCTGAAAAAATGCTGAGTGCAATTACTGATAATTCATTAAGTACTGAACAACTTATTCGCTTGGCACTTCAAAACAAATAATAAAAATTAGTCAGAGATTAAGTCTTAAGCTTAGTTTTCTTTCTTTCTATCCAGTTCACAAACTCATAATTCATTAAGTACAGACACGGCAGTAATACCAAAGTCATTAAAGTACCGAAGAGTAACCCATAACCTAACGACAATGCTATTGGTTGCAAGAGAAAATCGCTACCACCAATACCATAAGCCAGTGGAATGACGCCTGCTAAAGTGGTGAGTGTGGTTAGCACAACTGCACGCAAACGCTCTTTTGCACCACGCACCACCCATTCAAACACAGGTGTAGTGGTGGATAATTTTTGTTTTAAATAATTCAGGTGCGATACCATGACCAAAGAGTCATTTACAATCACACCAATGAGTGCCAAACCACCTAGCATGGCAAAAAAGCTGAGTGCTTGAGCGTGCAGGAAAAATGCCCAGATAACGCCAATAGCCGAAAATGGAATAGCACTTAATACCAATAATGGTTGAGTATAAGAATTAAACAATAGAACTAATAATAAAAATATTGCAAAGACTGCCATTATGAACGCCTTTAGCAAACTCTTCATCGATTTTTGCGTTTCTTTTGCACCGCCTTCATTCAAAATACGAACATCAGGATACAAAACAGCTGCATTTAGTTGTTTTAATACTTGCTTAATAACAGCTTGTGATGTCGTTACTTGGTCATCAACACTACCGCTGACTAGCACCGAACGCTGTCCATCAAAATGATTAAAATCTGGTTCTCCGTCAATGTATTGAATAGATGAAAATTGCTTAAGTGGTACTGGTCTAGCATTACGGTTACTAATTTTTAATGTGCTAATAACGGCTTCAGATTGGTTTGGACTACCTAAGTACATACGAAAATCAACATCAGTATCGCCATAACGGATATCAGTCACATCAATGCCAGTAAAAGCAGACCTTAGATAACGATTTACAGTTGCAAAATCAACATTTAGCCTTGCCATTTTTTCAAAATCAAGTGCCACTTCAATGCGTGATTTACCTAACTTATCGTCTCTATCAATATTATCTAGTCCTTTGATATTGGAGAAAATTTTCTCAATTTCATTAGCAGCGCCTCGGCGTTGCTCATCGTTATTACCAATAACTTGTATCTCAACATCTTCACCTTGTGGCGGACCTGGTCGCTTAACTGAAAAGGTCAGTTTTTCAACTTCTGGAATGTCTTTAGCGTGATTTTTCAACTGTAATAGTAATATTTTTACTTGTTGCTTTCTTTCCCCAGAAGGCACCAAGTCAATATTAAATTTTGCCACATGGTCAAATTCTCGACCAATGGTATTGGTCAGTGAATCTAAGTCATCACCCACTATTTTGGTAATTAACTTTTCTACTTTCTGACTAATTTGCATTGTATGTTGCAGAGAACTACCCGCTGGCATTTGTAGTTTTGCATTAATTACATCCGCACCTATAGCAGGAAACAAGGTAAAGCGCATTTGTGTTGTGGCAAAATATATTGAGCCTAGCAAAACCACTAGAAATGCTACTACCACCAAATAACGCAGCTTTAATACTTTATTGAGAAAGCCTTCAAACCATTTTTCAATTTTATCAAACAAAGCTTGCCCAAGCGGTTTTTCATCTAAACCAGCCAGATGTGCTGGTAGGGCGATTGTTACTTCTATAAAAGACAGCGTAAGGGCGAAAATCACCACCAGTGGAATAACATAAATAAATTTACCCATCGTCCCATCCATTAAAAACATAGATGAAAATGCGAAAATAGTGGTTAATATCGTGGTAACTACGGGCATAATAACGCGTTTAAAACCGCGTATAACAGCCTGATATTTATCTCCTCCCTTGTGCTTATAGCGATGGATGCTTTCTGCCACAATAATTGAATCATCCACCACAATACCCAGCACCAGTATCATTGCTGCCAAAGATACTAGGTTAATAGTCTCACCACTCGCACCTAATAGTGCCACTGCACCTAATAGCGATACTGGTAAACTAAGTGCCACCCAAAATGCTGTTTTTAAAGATAAAAATACACCAAGTACAAGCAATACCAATAACAAACCAATCACACCATTCTTGGTGACAATATCAAGTCGATTACGCACAAATTTAGATAAATCAGAAGAATAAAAAATATTCAATTTTGGATATTTTTTACTCTGCAGTTCGTTTACTTTTTCTTTGATTGAATCAATGGTAGTAATAATGTCTGCTTGCTCTTGCTTACGAATTTTTAGAATAAAACCTTTGTTGCTATTAACACGAATGATAGATTTTTCCTCAACATTGCCATGAGTAATACTGGCAATGTCTTTTAAGCGTATTACAGGCCCATCAAAACTTGACTTAACAATCACATCACCAACGGCCTGTGCTTTGTCAAAATTGGCTAATACGACAATGGTTTTTTCATTAATAATGTCATGATTATTTCCTACTGTATAACGCTGATTGCGTTTTTCAATGGCATCAATCACTTGCGGCAGGGATAGTTCATATTGATAGAGTTTATCAGTATCGATTCTGATTTGGATTTCTCGGTCTAAATATCCTTCCTTAACCACTTCAGAAATCCCATCAACCAACTCCAGCTCTCGGGCAATTGCATCAACGCTATTTCTTAATTCAGAAAAAGAGAGAGTTTCACTACTAAGGTTCACTTTTAAAATACTTCTAAGTGAGTTTTTTTGGTCGACTACTTTGGGTAAGTCCACCACCTCTTTTGGAAAATCTCTAACTCGGTCAACTGCATTGGTAATTTCTTGTTTTAAGGCACTAATATCACTTGTATCTTGAGATAGTGTTACTAAAATACTAGAAACCCCTTCACGAGAAAGTGAGGAAAAGTTATCAATTCCTGTAATGCTTCGAAGTTCATCTTCGATTGGATTAGTAACATTCTGTTCAACATCCTCAGGAGAAGCACCAGGGTAAGTTGTAACAATAGTAACAACCTCAAAATCTACGGCAGGAAATTGGTCTCTTTGGATATTGAACAAAGAAAATAATCCAATAACAATAACACTTACGGTAAAAACCAGTGCTAACTTTTTTTGTTTAACAAAGAAATTAAAAAAACTGTCCATAACGCACTAGTATACCAAAACACCTAAACAAAAAAATAGTTACCGAGGGACTCATAACATCATAAATATGATAAGTTTTTGCGATTTATTAACTATTGCGCGCTCTTTTTCTCTCAGTTTCAGTTAATAGACGCTTACGAATACGCGTATTGTTTGGCGTTACTTCAACCAATTCATCATCATCAATAAACTCTAATGCTTGCTCTAAATCAAGCTTAATTGCAGGCGTAAGAGACACAGCCTCATCAGTACCTGAGGCACGAACATTGGTGAGCTGCTTACCTTTCATAACATTTACCACCAAATCCTTATCACGCGAGTGAATGCCCACCACCATACCTTCATAAATATCAGTATTGTGTTCAACAAAGAATTTACCTGATTTTTGCAAGTTAAAAATCGCATATGCCACTGCTTGACCTTGTGTCATAGAAATAAGCGAACCATTATTTCGCTGCCCAATCTCACCCTCTTTTCTTGGCTTGTAAGCATCAAATGAAGAGTTCATTAAGCCTGTGCCTGTCGTAGCGGTTAAAAATTCTGTTCTAAAACCAATCAAACCGCGTGCAGGGATATTAAAATCTAATTTCACTCTACCATTGCCATCAGGCATCATATTGGTTAATTCGCCTTTGCGCTCGCCGAGTTTTTCCATTACTGTGCCTTGATGCTGACTTTCAACATCCACGCTCAAATCTTCAAACGGCTCACAAATCACCCCATCAATCTCTTTTAAAATTACCTGTGGACGACCTACTGCCAACTCAAACCCTTCACGGCGCATGGTTTCAATCAATATAGATAAATGTAGCTCACCCCGACCCGATACTAAAAACTCAGATGGGTCTTGTGTATTTTCAACACGAAGTGCCACATTGTAAATAAGCTCTTTATCCAAACGGTCACGGATATTTCTTGAAGTAATGTATTTACCATCTTGACCTGCAAACGGCGAATCATTGACACGAAATGCCATTGATACTGTTGGCTCATCCACACTAAGTGGTGGCAAGGCTTCAACGGTTTCAACATCACAAATCGTATCTGAAATAGAAATACCTTCAATACCTGTGACACAAGCAATATTACCCGCCTCAGCGCTGTTTGTATCTATCTTTTCCAAACCCATAAAGCCCATCAAATCTGCAATTTTGGCCTTGCGCTGCGCACCATCAGCGCTCACCACCATCACTTGCTGATTTTTCTTAATTGTGCCACGGGTAATGCGTCCAATACCAATCGCACCAATAAATGATGAATAGTCTAAAGCAGTAATTTGCATTTGCAATGGTGCATCAACATCAACATCGGGTGCCACTACTTTATCCACAATGGTTTCAAACATTGGTGTCATGTCACCTGAGCGTACATCGTCTTCTAAACTCGCATAACCATTAATACTTGAAGCGTAAATAATTGGAAAATCTAATTGTTCATCGGTTGCACCCAATTGATCAAATAAATCAAATACTTGGTCAATCACCCAATCAGGGCGTGCTGCATCTTTATCAATTTTATTAATCACCACGATTGGATTAAGTCCTTGGTCAAAAGCCTTCTTAGTCACAAAACGCGTTTGTGGCATTGGACCTTCCTGTGCATCTACTAATAGCAAAACTGAATCTACCATTGACAGTACACGCTCTACCTCACCACCAAAGTCAGCGTGTCCTGGCGTGTCAACAATGTTAATATGATAATCATTCCACTTAATCGCCGTGTTCTTACTAGAGATAGTAATACCTCGTTCTTTTTCTAAATCATTAGAATCCATCATTCTATCACTTGACTCAAAGCGCTCATTAAAAGTCTGAGACTGCTCCAATAATTTATCAACCAGTGTCGTTTTTCCATGGTCAACATGGGCAATAATGGCAATATTCCTAAGCTTATCGTTCATTTTATGATATTGAAAGTGTTTAAAAAATTCGCTATTATCCCCTAAAGTATCCCTATATTAGCATTAAAATAAAGACAATTAGCCAAAACATTGGATTGCAACACTTATTTTGTCAAACCGTATAAAGGCATTATATTTATAAATTGAGTTATCCAAAAATTTGCTGTCCCTAA
>NZ_CDSC02000001.1 GCF_001298715.1 Bathymodiolus azoricus thioautotrophic gill symbiont | reverse complement strand
CCTAGATAATAAAACACCCTGCAAAGGCAGGGTGTTTTTATGGTAGATTAAGTATCTATATTTAGAAACTATAGAACATACTAATGCCAATATTATCAACGTCATCATCTGATTTTATACGCTCAAAATCAACACGATATTTTATTGTGTCATTAATTTTTCCATCAACACCAACACCATAAATAACATCAGTACCACTGTCTTTATTGCTAAAATCTGTAGCACCAGCGATTGTGGTCAATGCACCTGCATTATCATATTGAAATGCAGAAGATTCACCTTTAATATTCCAAGCACTAACACCTAGTTTAACAAATGGCTCAAAACTATCTGACTGTGCAAAATAATACAGCCCAGACAAATCAATATTACGACCAGATAAGGTTGTAGATGAAGTAATCTTTGCATTATCAGTACCAGTACCCGTAAGCGTAGTGCCAGTCAGTCCTATTGAAGATTTATATCCTGCAGTATCATCCAAGGCAACCATCGCTGCCTCTAAAGCAGCACCATTAGTGGCAGACATTGATATGCCTGTTGTATCGCTAGAATAGTCTGTATATGAACCTTCTACTGCAAAATTTTTATTCAAACGCTTACCAAAGATTACTTTGTAATTATTTTTTTTGTAAGCCCCTTGACTAACTGTAACTCCTCTCCCAGAAAAACTCGCACCTGCAGATTTTGTTTGAACAACACCTAAGCCAAAATACATATCTTTATTTTCTTGTGCATAGGTTGATGTAGCGACTAAAACTGACAATGCAACTACCT
>NZ_CDSC02000408.1 GCF_001298715.1 Bathymodiolus azoricus thioautotrophic gill symbiont | reverse complement strand
ATTGGAAAAAATAGAAAACCGCCACCTATCTGCATAACATTAGTATTAGCATTATTACTCTGATCTAAATGCGCTTCTAAAAGTAAAATAAGGATTGTTAAAATTGGTAGCGCTAAGAGCAAACGGAGAAATACGGTTGCTCGATTGGATTTATTATTGTATTTAATGCTTAATTGTGCTGGACAGCCTTTATCTTCTAACATTTATTCATACTCCTTAATAATGACTTAGAAGGATTATAATTCTTCTAAGGTCTAGCGTCAATTTCTTTACTTTCCTTCTCTGAAGGCAACAAATCTTGCTTGCTAATACCAAGCGCTAAAATCATAGAACTTGCCACATAAATTGATGAGTAAGTGCCAATCACCACACCGATTAACAATGCTAGAGCAAAATTGTGAATAATCTCACCACCTAAGAAGAACAATGCTAACAATACCAATAGCGTTGTCACTGAAGTCATCAGTGTTCTAGAAAGTGTTTGATTAAGTGCAGCATTGATAATTTTTATAGGATCTGTATGTCGAGTTGATAAAAAGTTCTCACGAATACGGTCAAACACGACAATGGTATCATTCAACGAATAGCCGATCACCGCCAAAATCGCAGCCAACACTGTTAAATTAAATTCTATTTGCAAAAATGAGAAAATACCCAAGGTAACAATGACATCGTGAATAAGCGCTGAAATTGAGCCCAGAGCAAAACGATATTCAAAACGAAACGCAACATAAATCAGAATACCGATAAGCGCATACAACATTGCCAAACCTCCATCATTGGTTAACTCTTCACCAACTTTAGGTCCAACAAATTCCACACGACGGATATCTACATCATTGCCTAACAAATGAATAATCTTAGAGCTTAGCTTTGCACTGGAAATAGCTTGTGGCTCAAGACGAATTAGAATTTCTTTGGTTGAACCAAAATATCGTACACTAGCACCTTTAAACTTGGCTTCGCTAAGTGTGGCCCTCACATCAGCCAAATCAACATCTTGCTGATAACCTACTTCAAGCAAAGTGCCGCCAGTAAAATCAATGCCAAGCTTTAAACCATTGATTGACAGTGAAAATATTGAAACAAAAACCAATAATAACGAAAAAATAATCGCATAAGTTTGCTTGCCAATAAAGTCTATTTTAGGAATATTTAAGGCTTTCATATTGACAACTCCTGGTGTTTTTTACCACCGTAAATTTTATTAATAATGGCTCTAGAAACAATAATCGCTGTGAACATAGAAGTAATGATACCAATTGATAAAGTAATGGCAAAACCCTTGATTGGACCAGTGCCGAAACTGAACAATACTAACGCTGCAATCAGCGTGGTAATATTTGCATCTGCAATTGTTAAGAGAGCTTTATCGTAACCACTTGAAATGGCTTTTTGAATATCACTATTTGAGCCTAATTCCTCCTTGATACGCTCAAAAATGAGTACATTAGCATCCACTGCCATACCCACAGTAAGCACGATGCCCGCAATACCCGGCAAAGTCAATGTGGCCTGCAATAAAGAAAGCACCGCAACAATCATCGCCAAATTAAGCGTCAAGGCAATATTTGCCACCAATCCAAATACACGATAACGCATAGCCATAAATATTAGCACCAACATAAACCCAATAATAACACTCAATACGCCTTTTTCAATATTGTCTGCGCCCAAACTTGGACCAATTGTGCGTTCTTCAATAATCTCAATGGGTGTTGAAAGCGAACCTGCTCTGAGCAATAGTGCCAAATTACGCGCCTCTCTACCGCTGTCAATACCCGTAATTTGGAAGCGTGATGAGAATACACCCTCAATAGTGGCAGCGTTAATAATATCTTTGGTAGTCGTGCGTTTTTTAATGGTCTTGCCATTTTTAATGATAGTTTCTACCTTGTTCTCAATAAACACCACCGCTATACGATGTTTTAAATATTTTTTAGTAGTATCTAGCATTGCACGACCACCAATACTATCCAAAGTAATATTCACCATTGGTGCACTACGATCGTCAACACCTGAAGCTGCACCCGTAATATTTTCACCTGTGGCAATCACTCTGTTTTTTAACAATAAAGGCCTACCATCTTTAAAATAATAAAGTTTTGAACCAATGGGCATTCTGCCAGATTGAATGGCTGTTTGTGGGTCGTTCCTCTCATCCACTAATCTAAATTCTAAAGTTGCCACTGCGCCCAAAATCTCTTTGGCTCTTGCTGTATCTTGTACGCCTGGCAACTGCACCACAATACGCTCTAAACCCTGTTGTTGAATAATAGGCTCTGCCACACCTAACTCATCAACACGATTTCTCAGCGTCGTAATATTTTGCTTTAGCGCATTTTTTTTGGCGTTTTTTTGTGCATTATTGCTAATAGCAAGATAAATCATCAACTTATCTTGATTGTTGGTTTCTAAAACAACTAAATCGCTCAATTCTGACTTAATAATCTTTAACGCCTTCGCTCTTGTATCAACAGTTTTAAGGCGAATAACGATACGCTCGCCTTCTTTTTTAATACTCTTATATAGACGCTCAGCACGCAAGAGTGTACGCAACTCGTTATAGTGCTTATCAATCGACACCGCCATTACCGCATACATATCGACTTCCAATAGAAAATGCACACCACCGCGTAAATCCAAACCAAGCGACATGGCCTTACCGCCTAAATTAGACAACCATAATGGTACTGAAGGCGCAAGATTAAGTGCCACTACATAGTTACGGCCTAACGATGTTTTTAAAATGTCTTTGGCAGACAACTGACTGGCATTGTTGTCAAAACGCACCAAGATATGACGGTTTGATAAAGCGACTGATTTATAATTAACATCTTTACTTTTTAGCGTGTCGGTGATTTTATCTAAATCAGATTCAGTAACAAGCTTACCGCCAGCACTTGACACTTGCACTGCCAAATCTGAGCCAAAAATATTTGGCAAGGCGTATAAAATAGAAAGTAGTAAACAAAAGGCAATTAATGCATTCTTCAAGCCAGAGTATTGATTCATATTAGAAAGTACCTTTAAGCCTTAGTGCTGCCTTTAGGCATTTTTTGATTAATGCCTTGTTTTTGCACCTTAACCACCACACCACTAGCAATTTCAACCGTAGCAAAAGATTCATCAACCGACTTCACTGTGCCAACTATACCGCCATTGGTTACAATTTCGTCACCAGCCTTTAATGCACCTAATAATGCCTTATGGGCTTTTGCGCGTTTTTGTTGTGGTCTAATAAGTAAAAAATACATAACTACAAACAAAAGCACTAGTGGTATTAATTGGTTCAAAGCAGATGGGTCTGAATTAATACCTTCGGCAGCATGTGCGGGTGATATGATTAAATCTAATAAGTTCATTTTTCTCCTAAAGTAAGTTATTTAATAATGGTGATGCCACCCATATATTTGTGCAGCACATCGGGTATTTTAATACTTTTATCAGCCTGTTGGTGATTTTCTAACACTGCAACCAAAGTTCTACCTACTGCCAAACCTGAACCATTCAAAGTATGTAGTAGTTCCGGCTTATTAGTTTCTGGATTTTTCCATCTTAGCTGTAAACGACGCGCCTGAAAAGCTTCAAAACAAGAACATGAAGAAATCTCTCTATAAGCGTTTTGCCCCGGCAACCATACTTCTAAATCATAAGTTTTAGCAGCTGAAAAACCTAAGTCACCTGCACACAAATTAACCTTACGATAGGGTAGTTCTAATGCCTGTAAAATGCCTTCAGCATGACCGGTAAGCTCTTCTAATACCCGATAAGAATCCTGTGCTTTAACAACTTGCACCATTTCTACTTTTTCAAACTGATGCTGACGAATCAAACCACGCGTATCACGACCATAGGCGCCTGCTTCAGAGCGGAAACTTGGTGTGTGACCGACAAATTTAATTGGCAAATCACTCTCTTTCACTATTTTGCCACGCATTATGTTGGTGATTGGCACCTCACCTGTTGGTATCAAATACAAAGATTTTGCCTCTCCTTCTTCGCCATGCAAACTGGTTTTAAACAAATCTGCTTCAAACTTAGGCAACTGCCCTGTGCCAGTTAATGACTGCGCATTGACTAAATAAGGCACATAAGCCTCAGTATAGCCATTGTTCTCAGTGTGGTGGTCCAACATAAACTGGGTTAAAGCCCTGTGCAATTTTGCAATTTTTCCCGTCATTACGCAAAATCTACTGCCAGCAATCTTAGCAGCCGCTTCAAAATCTAAGCCGTACAATCCACCCAAATCAACATGGTCTTTTACTTCGAAATTATACTGACCTGACTCACCCCATTTTGACACTTCAATATTATCATCTTCAGAGTTGCCTTCTGGCACTGATTCATGTGGAATATTCGGCAACCCCATAACAATCGTGTCAATCTCTGCTTGAATGCTTTGTAATTCGGTTTTTGCTGCATCAAGCTTATCACCCAAGCCAGCAACTGCCTTTAATAATGGATTGATATCTTCACCCGCTGCTTTCGCTTTACCAATCGATTTTGATTGTGTGTTGCGACAATTTTGTATTTCTTGTGTCTCAATCTGATTCTTTTTACGCCTATCTTCTAAATCAGACAATGCGCTAGCATCAAAAGAGAAATTGCGCTTCTTCAGCGCCACTTCAATTGCTTTAATATCGTTTCTTAATTGCTTTTTACTTAACATTAGTATATAATGGTTATCTTATATAGATTGAATACTCTGCGTAAGGCGTGTTCACTTACAAACATTTAAGGAATTATACTATGTTCAACTCATTTTCAGGCAAAGATGCTTGTAAACTCTTGGCTGATGGCGCTCAATTAGTTGATGTGCGTTCAAGCACTGAATTTTCTCAAGGCGCGCTACCAAACGCAATCAATTTGCCTTTACAATCTATCATGAATGCAAAGAACATTCTTAATCAAGACAAGGCTATTGTTTTGTATTGTGTGTCAGGCGCTCGCTCATCAACTGCTAAAAATTATCTAGTGCAAATGGGCTTTGACAATGTCAACGACCTAGGCTCTTTCCGCAATTACAACTGCGAATAAATCACTAAACTCTATTGTTCATCTAAAGCCATAAACCTTATACTGTAAACTATTTATATGCGTGTAAAAAGTAAATGGCACAAAACCCAAGTCAAAACCATTGAAGATATCGGTGGCGCAATGGCATTTATTTGTTGGCGTATTACCAAAAACCATCTTGAGGATTTAATCAACGAAGGTTTTGTCATTGAAAAAGAACAAGTCTTTGATGTTATTGCTGAATATTTATGCTTTCTTATTCAATCCATTGACCGCCTTGTATTTAACACACTCAGCAACGAGCAACGACAAGAACTCATCCACAAATTGGCTAAGCAATCCGCCTTTTATTATCAAGAAAACAAAACCGAGCGCATCGGTGAAGGTAACCATTGGAAAATATTTATCAATACTTACAATCAGCGCTCGCAAGATTATTCAAACTACGACTTTATCGGCAATGAACCCGATTACCGCTTTTTAAGATACTTCGGTGAAAAAATCAAACTAGCCATGACCGATGTTGATGAAAAATGGATTGTGCAACAAATGGTTGAAATCCAAGCACCAAAAGCCTTTAAAAAAATCGCTCAAAGTGTTGATGACTTAGTATCAGTTGATAAAATCATCTCTAAAGAAGAAAAAACCAAGCAAAAGAAGGAAAAAATCCCTCGCTCTAAACGCGAATCAACACGCAAAGATTTGCAATACAAGAATAAATCCTCAAGCAATCATATTGTTTAGAGACTTTTGCATAACTCATAATTCTCCACCCTAATTTCAATTTTTAGATTTTTTCAAAAATATTTTCAAAACTACCTGG
>NZ_CDSC02000443.1 GCF_001298715.1 Bathymodiolus azoricus thioautotrophic gill symbiont | reverse complement strand
GATAAAAATTTGATTAAAAAAATTTTATATAGGTCATTAAATAAAAACCCTGAAATGTGTAAAAAATTCATTGGTACTGGAGTTATTGAGGAAGACTACTTTTCTAATCTAACATAAAATACTTTACTAAATCTAAAATTAGGACTTAAAGATCCAACTGGAAAGATAGGACATTTGTCCAACCAAGAACAAAAGGTGCTGGACACGGGTCCACCTCAAGAGCATTTTATGCCAGACCTTCATTTTTAAAACAATTTATAAATTTATGATTACAACGATTAAAAATAGACAAACACCCAGCCAGTTTAAACAAAACGAACTTAACAAAAACTCAACCATTGCAAACTTATTACCGCAGAGTTTACATATTTTTCCAATTATGAAAGCACACTGACGGTGACTGGGATGCTGAGGATACCATTAAGTGATAAAAAACAAAAAAAGGTGTGGCGAGTGAAATACAAATCATCATGCCACAGCTTAGTGCACTTTCGCCTTGGTCACAAAAAATGAGAAACATTCACGACAATACAAAAAAACTCATGACGGATATTTCTAATAAAGTGGTGGTAATTGTGAGGAAGTTGATTGATAAATCAAAAGAAAACACAACCTTTACATACACAATTCTTACTGTTACTGTTGTTTTCATTTTAGATGTTCTTAACTTAATTGACACAGAAACCAAAATAACCTACACATCTATTGGTAGTGGTTTAATTGCAATAATTGGTTTACATCTTTTTTACCAACGCTTAAAAAATCAAGAGAAGCAAATTGACATTCAAATTAACCAGCGAATAGATGAGCGTTTTAATTCAGCTATTAATTTACTAGGTTCAAGCGAAACATCAGCGCGCACAGGGGCAATTTATGCCCTGCATGAATTAGCAAGGGAGGAGGAGAAATACCGCAAACAAATTGCACAAATTCTCTGCTCACATATTCGTTCAAAAACCAATGAAGAAGAATATCAACAAAAACACAATAAACGCCCATCAAATGAAATCCAAACCACTATCAATCTTTTATTTAAAGAGCACGAACACGGCTTGTACACACAAGATTTTGCAAGAGTAGCAGAATTTCCTAAGGCAGATTTGTCGCACGCTTACCTTATGGGGGCAAATTTTGAGAGAGCACAGTGTCAAGGGG
>NZ_CDSC02000316.1 GCF_001298715.1 Bathymodiolus azoricus thioautotrophic gill symbiont | reverse complement strand
AAAGAAAAAAGAAAAAAGAAAAAAGGAAAAGATAATGAAAATGAGTAAGAAATATGATGTTTGTGTTGTGGGCGCAACTGGTGCAGTGGGCGAGACCATTCTTTCTATTTTAGATGAGCGAGATTTCCCGATTAATAATTTATATCCATTAGCCAGTAAAAATTCAGCGGGTAAGAGGGTATTTTGTCAGGGAAAAAGCTGGACAGTGCAGGACTTAGACACCTTTGATTTCTCTCAGGCGCAAGTGGGTTTATTTTCAGCAGGTGGTAGCATTTCTGAAAAATATGCACCGATTGCAGCTGAGGCGGGCTGTATAGTGATTGATAATACGGCACATTTTCGTCGTGATAAAGATGTCCCTCTGGTAGTACCTGAGGTCAATCCACACGCGATTGCAGGTTATACACAACGAAATATTATTGCCAATCCAAATTGTTCCACCATTCAAATGTTGGTGGCACTCAAGCCGATTTATGATGCGGTGGGTATTGAACGAATCAATGTAGCGACTTATCAGGCGGTATCAGGCTCTGGTAAGGAGGCGATTAGTGAATTAATTGACCAAGCCACTAAATTATTAAGTGGCAATACTGAGGTTGATGTTAAGGTTTACCCAAAACAGATTGCGTTTAATGTGGTTCCGCATATTGATGTGTTTCAAGAGAATGGCTACACTAAAGAAGAGATGAAAATGGTGTGGGAGACGCAAAAGATTTTTGAAGATGATGATATTTTGGTTAATCCTACTGCAGTTCGTGTGCCAGTAATTTATGGACATTCTGAAGCGATTAATATTGAAACTAAGAAAAAGATTACTGCTGTTGAAGCAACTAAGATTTTATCCAAAGCGAGTGGTGTGACGGTGATGGATAAGCGTGAAGATGGTGGTTATGCCACACCATTTGTAGAAGCAACTAACCACAATGACACATTTGTGAGCCGCATTCGTGAAGATATTTCTCATGAGAAAGGTTTAAACTTATGGGTAGTTTCTGATAATATTCGCAAGGGAGCAGCATTGAACAGTATTCAGATCGCTGAGATTTTGATTCAGGAATATTTGTAAACCATGTCATAAGGACTGCCGACTAAGGGCTTTATTGCCATTAATAGTTATAATAATAAGACAATTGAGATTGCAAAATGAATATGATTAAAGTATCTAGAAAAACCAACGAAACCGACATTGTTGTAGAGTTAAATTTATATGGCACAGGCCAGGCAAATATTGACACTGGCGTGGCATTTTTAGATCATATGTTGGACCAAATTGCACGCCATGGTTTGATGGATTTAACCATTAAATGTGATGGCGATACGCAGATTGATGATCATCACAGCGTTGAAGATATTGGTATTACGCTGGGTCAGGCATTTGCAAAAGCAGCAGGTGATAAGGCAGGTTTGACTCGTTATGGGCATGCTTATGTGCCATTAGATGAGGCATTATCACGCGTGGTGTTAGACTTATCGGGTCGCCCAGGTTTAGAGCTTAATGTGAATTTTACCCGTGCGATGATTGGTACTTTTGATGTGGATTTAATTTCAGAATTTTTCCGAGGTTTTGTTAATCACGCCTTAATTACTTTGCATATTGATAATTTGCGTGGAGTCAATGCTCACCATCAAGCAGAAACGATTTTTAAGGCGTTTGGTAGAGCGCTTAGAATGGCAGTTACACCAGATGAGCGTCAGGCAGGCGTTATTCCATCAACTAAAGGCACGCTGTAAAAGACAATGTCCCAGAGTATTGCAATTGTTGATTACGGTATGGGTAATGTTCGTAGTGTACAAAAGGCATTAGAGCATGTGGCGCCGAATGATAAAATCTTTCTTACCGATAATGCAGATTTAATTAATGATGCAGACCGACTTGTATTTCCAGGGCAGGGCGCAATCGGTGCGTGCATGCAAAAGTTAAATGAGCGCCAATTAGTTGATGTGATTAAACAAGCTGCAGATAAAAAACCTTTTTTGGGTATTTGCTTAGGTTTGCAACTGTTATTTGACCATTCACAGGAAAATGGTGGTGTCCAAGGGCTGTCTATTCTTGCAGGCGAGATTGTGCATTTTCCAAAAAATGAATTGCATTCACAGGGCGCAAGTTTTGTCGTAACGGAAAAAACACCAACTAATTCAACTTTAAAAATCCCACATATGGGCTGGAATAAGGTCAAGCAAACGCAACAACATCCACTTTGGCACGATATTGAAGATAATGCGCGTTTTTATAGTGTGCACAGTTATTATGTTAAGCAGGATGATGAGTCAGTGGTTGCTGGGTCAAGTGATTATGGTATTGACTTTACTTGTGCGGTTGCCAAAGATAATCTATTTGCGGTGCAATTCCACCCTGAAAAATCTCAGCATGACGGTTTGCAATTACTTAAAAATTTTGTTAATTGGGATATCTAAGATTGTCTAATTCAATAAGTAAGCGTGTTTTATCATGATGTGCAACATCTAACCAAGAACGATTCTCCAGTGCACCAACTAAAGCGTACAAAAAACACAAATACGGCTCTTTCATTCTAATATAAGCTTCTAGCGCACCAATCTTTTCCAAATCTTTTTTCGTGTACACTCCAATAGCATTTAATTGTTGTTCGCTGGTAACCCCTAGACCTTTTAGTTGTGAAATTTCACCCATATAATGCATTATAGCAATTCATTACATTAGCGTGATAGCCACCGCCAAAGATATTCAAATGATTTAAGTAATGGTATAGCATATATAAGGGTTTACGCCTATCAAAACCTGCATCAAATGGATAAGT
>NZ_CDSC02000017.1 GCF_001298715.1 Bathymodiolus azoricus thioautotrophic gill symbiont | reverse complement strand
CAACTAATTACCGAACAGCAACTCGGCAAACACTGGCAGAAAGAATTTATAAAATCCGTGAAAATCGAAAATTTTTTTACTGTAAAATAATTTTTTTTATCGCTACAAACTATAAAATAACTCAACCTAAGGAAATCTATTATGAAAAAACTACTTACTATTACCACCCTACTTGCTACTTTATTCTCATTTAATGTTTTCGCAGGTGCACAAGACATTGCCAAGACATTCAACGCCTCATCCACCCCAGCCGAATTAGTCAAATCAGGCTGGGCTGGCAATGATGGTGGCAAAGGCTACAAAATCCTCCAAGTCATCGTTAAAGATTCAAAAAAAACCGCAGAATTACACATTGACCATAGTGGCAAAGTTATTGCTGCCTTTGACAGTATTCAAACAACAAAAATAAATGACGACTTTGACTACAAAATGAGTGCCACCCTGGAAGACTGGGCAGACATGGGCACCGGTGAATCTGGTCCTATGTATCATATGACCTTTGGTGGTTTATCTTTTGAGGGTCCTATGGGTGAAGCTATGGAGAACATGGGGCCCTTCGCCTCTTTCCTAGTCAACATTGGCAAAAATATCCAAAATTAAACCCTAATTTCTACTCAACCAAAAAAACTCAGTGTCGTTTAAGCGCTGAGTTTTTTTTCGCCCCCTCAAAAAAAATGTCTTAACATTCATGGCTTAGTCCATAACCTCATCGCCAAACAAAAGACCTTACTGCCCACTCGTCTTGTATAATTTACTGCTTAATGTTAACAAACGAGGGAAAAAGATACTGTCTTATGCTTCAGTGATAAGCAATACTTGAATATTGATGCTCTGTTGCTTTTTCTACCATATTTGTACATACTAGATTGTTTTCTTTATTTTATTGGACTTAATAATAAAGGGTAACATCTCCTTATTTTCTATTGGGTTTCATAATAAAGGGTAGCATCTCCTTATTTCTAAGTTATCTAGACCCTGTTGTTATAAAGTGTTGTTTTACAGTTTAAGCGCAACCCTTATTACCAATACTTCTGTGGTCACTCAAACTATATACCAGGCATGCCTTGCAATGCCACCGAGTTGGTGCACTTTAGGAAGCGTATAGGCGTTAAAGGTTTTAATCTTATTTTTAAAATGAGTGTCGCCTTACATGGCAAACAAGCCCAAGAAGCAACAGT
>NZ_CDSC02000095.1 GCF_001298715.1 Bathymodiolus azoricus thioautotrophic gill symbiont | reverse complement strand
TTACCATCGGCGATACAATCAAAGTAAGCTTAACACTAGACGAGGCAGTTACCTTGGCAGGGGTTGGTCATAATAAAATCACGATTGCTGGCAAGGAATTCTTATTAACAGGTACTAACAATACAGTCACCAACATATTGGAGTTTTCTTACACCATTCAAGCCAACGACAAGATTAGCGCTGAAAAATTTAATATTGACAATAAAAGTGATATTGTTTTAAACGACATTAAAGATACAGATGGAAATTATATTGATTTTAGTGCTATCAGCAGCCCTACAAAACTTTCCAAGACATTGCTTGACACTGAATTTGTTATTGGTAGCGGCAAAATAACCCACAACAATGGCGTTTATGAAAAAACCTCTGGCAGGGGCTGGAATGCCGATGTTACCTCTTCCAAAGGTTTTGTTAATGATGGCTATGTTATTGCTAAGATTGGTGCGTTTAATAAGCATATGATGTTGGGACTCTCAAGTGACGATACTAGTGATTCTTTTGATACTATAGATTACGCTTTGTATGCAGACGCAGGTATAGATAATAAATTTGTTATCTATGAAAGTGGTGGAAAAAAGTATGAAACAGGTGTTTCTTATGCCGTTGGCGACTATATGAAAGTCACTAGATCAGGCACCCAAATAAAATATTACCATATTAAAGCAAGTGATGGTCCTCACGCCAAAGGCACTTTGCTTTACACCTCAAGCAAAACTTCAAATGTAAATACCAAATTGTTTCTAGACAGTTCTTTTCATGATGTTGGTGCTAAGTTAACAGATATGCAAATATTCAGTGGCAAGAATTTGCCGTTTTCAGTAGATGTTGGCGCGCCAAAACCCATTGCTAACGCTTGGCATATAGACAGCACAACCGCCGATAAGAACGGTGTCTTCACCCTTGACGATGAAATTAAACTAACTCTCACTATAGATGAGGTGGTTGTTTTGGCCAAGGTTGGTCACAATAAAATTGTTATTGCTGGCAAAGAATTTCTTTTAACAGGCACAAATGGTACCCCGACTAACACGCTGGTGTTTACCTACACTGTGAAAATTAACGACACAATTGACAGTAAGTATTTTAATATCAATGGTAGACGCAGCATCTTTTTATCCGATATTGTTGATACAGATGGCAATAATATTGATTTCAGTGGCATTAGCAGCCCCGTGAAACTTTCCAACACATCACTTGATACCCATCTTAGCATCGGCGGAAGCCGAAGGATGACGCTAACCAACGGTGTTTATGAAAAAATCTCTGGCGCTGGCTGGAATGCTGATGTTAGTTCTTCCAAAGGGTTTGTTGGTGATGGTTATGTTATTGCCAAGATTGTTGAGCCCAACAAAAGGGTGATGATCGGACTTTCAAGCGATGATAGTGATGATTCTTTCAAGAGTATTGATTATGCTTTGTATGCAGACGCAGGAATAGGCAATAAATTTGTCATTTATGAGGGTGGCAAGCCTCAGCGTAACACAGGGGTTAGCTATGCCGCTGGTGATTATATGAAAGTTGTCAGATCGGGTTCCACAATAAAGTATTACCATATCAGGGCAGCAGACGGACCTCTTGCTCAAGGCACCTTGCTTTATACTTCGAGCCAAACTTCAAATAAGGACACCAAGTTATTTTTAGACAGTTCTTTTTATGGTGTCGGCGCCAAGTTAGCAGATATGCAAATATTCAGTGGCACTAATTCGCCACTTTCGGTCGATGTTTATGCGCCCAAACCGGCTGCCAATGCTTGGCGCATAGACAGTGGACCTGCTAACAGTAAAGGCGTCTTTACTATTGGCGATGAAATTAAAATCACCCTCACTTTAAATGAAAAGGTTACCTTGGCAAATGTGGGTCGCAATAGAGTTATTATTGCTG
>NZ_CDSC02000022.1 GCF_001298715.1 Bathymodiolus azoricus thioautotrophic gill symbiont | reverse complement strand
TAATACCTCAGTATTATGTCCCAAAGTAATTAAAATTTCCTTATCACACGCCTCTTCTTTACTATTTAATTCATTAATTGAATCTTTACATAACTTGGCACTAGATTGAATAGAGCTTACTAACTGTTGGGAAACAACCAAAGTTACAGAAGTTAGTACAACTAGTGTCGTTGTGGTAATCCCATAAAAAATATCAACATTAGGCACAGTATTGACTTACTTATGCAAGGTTTCCTATATTTTTTTTAATCGCATCAAAAAAAACCGACAAAAAACTGCCTCTCATATACCCATTAAATGAGGCGGAAGCCGTTTTCAAAGCATCGCTTTTCTCATCACGATAGGCAGATTCGCCTGCCAAAATAAAATGAGAAACACCAAGGCTTTCCTGTGCGTTGATATCTGAGATATTGCCATTTTCACTTCTCTTAATCAGCTTTTGAAAATCACTTGCTTCACATTTTTTTTCACAGATAATTGAGATTTTTTGTGTACTTAATAAAGTCTTGGCTTGTTGCAGAAATTTGTTATAAAAACTTGCCTTAAGTGTGCCTGCAAAAATTTTCATATCTTCTTTATTTTCAATAGCATACCTAAACAAATACTCAACAACAACTTCAGCATGTGCAGTTGAAGAATTACCAAATTCAATAATTTCTTTTTTTTATATAGTGTTTTTCTATCTTTTCTCTGTATGCTTTTATTTCAGTTAATTGCTTGTCTTTATTTGTCATGATGAAATTGTAACATAAATTAAAGGCTGGGGATTATACCCTGTAGTTTTATACCTGATTATTAATATCAATAAATTGGCACTTAAGGTTAAATTTCTGACTCAAATGTTGGCAAAGGGCTTGCACACCATAACGCTCAGTAGCATGGTGTCCAGCGGAAACAAAGGCAATATTATTTTCAAAGGCAATGGCGGGTATCTGCTCAGAGACTTCACCAGTAATAAAACAATCGGCGTTAATATTAATAGCGTGTTCAATATAGCTTTGTGCACCACCTGTACACCAAGCAATGCGCTTTAATGATTTATCATCATCACCAAAGACTAAAGGTACTCGGTTAAGCGCTTGTTCAATGGTATTGGAGAGTTTAGATAATGTCGTTTCAACTTCTCCTTGCCAAACTAAGGTATCGCCAATTGGCTCGGGATTTTTTATATTGAGGCGTTGTGCAAGTTGGATATTGTTGCCCACTGTTGTATGTGCATCAAGTGGCAAATGGTAGGTATATAAATTAATGTCATTGTCTAAAAGTGCTTTAATACGATTTTTTTTGATGCCGATAATCTCAGATGCTTCATTCTTCCAAAAAAACCCATGATGCACAAATAATGCATCGGCTTTTTCATCAATCGCTGCATCAATCAAGTCTTGGTTGGCACTTACACCTGAGATGATTTTCTTAATATCGGGTTTGCCTTGTATTTGTAAGCCATTTGGGCAATAATCATCAAATTTATCAACCCTTAAATACTGCTGGCAATAGCCTGCCAATATTTCTTGATTAACCATAAAATGCCTCCACAATATTGATAAATTGTTGATTTTGCTCACCACTACCTACTGTTACACGCAAGCAATCAGTAAGTTTGGGTGCGCTACTAAGGTTTTTAATCAACACGCCTTTTTGCTTGAGTACTTTAAACAGTTCGTTGGCATTGGGGGCTTTAAATAAAATAAAATTGGCTTGTGATGGATAGACTTTCAGCACATTAATGGCACTCAGTGTGGCGGATAATTGAGTGCGCTCACTAAGGATGATTTGGGCATTTTTGTTAATTTCATCTTTTTCTCGTAATAGAAAATTAGCACTCACTTGCGTTAGCGTATTGATATTGTAAGGCAGTCTTAATTTATCTAACTGCGCTACTGTATCCTGTGCGCCAATTAACAAGCCTAGACGCAGACCAGCAAAGCCAATTTTTGAGACTGTTCTGAGTAATACTAAATTGGGATATTTTTTAATATCATCTAAGAAACTGTCATTAGCATAAGCGTAATAAGCCTCATCTAACACAACTAAAGCTTGGGTTGAGGTAATGATTTTTTCAATGACAGTTCTATCAAATGTATTGCCCGTTGGGTTGTTTGGATAGGCGATAAAAATTAATTTTGGTTGATGCGTTTCAATTGAGCGCAACATTACATTCAAGTCAATTTCAAAATCATCATTCAAATCAACCCCTTGATAATTCAAGCGGGTGAATTTTGCAATCATCCCATACATCACAAAACTTGGTTCAACACTTAAAATAGTATCATTCGTGTCGCACGCTAAGGCCAATAATTGAATAAGTTCATCAGAACCGTTGCCTAGCAGCACACCAAGATCGTCAGGTATATCCATCAACTTGCGCAAAGTTTTCTGCAATTCTATGGCACTAGGGTTGGGATAACGATTTAGCTCGCTATCTGCCAAATAGGCTAAATATTGCCCGATTAACTCATCAGGCAAAGGAAATGGGGATTCCATCGCATCCAGTTTGATCATACCATCAGACGCAGGTACATGATAAGCATTGATTGCTTGAATATCAGGGCGAAGCCAACTGTTGATAAAATTATTCATAATTTAGGGACTAACTTACATTAATACCAACATCTTATAAGACAGTCTATTACCACTAAATCCAGACACAATTGAATCAATTCTATCCAGTGTCGATCGTTTGACATTGCCATCATTCAACCTAAAAACAAACTCATCAACATAACGCCCGATATGTTTATTTGAAAAATGATGAAATACACCATGATAACCTCGTTTTAATAACGCCCAAACACTCTCAATGCCATT
>NZ_CDSC02000062.1 GCF_001298715.1 Bathymodiolus azoricus thioautotrophic gill symbiont | reverse complement strand
CTAAGAATCATGCTAACAATACCATACACAGCAAATGTTGATATCAAGCCAATTAGAACCAATACACCTACTTGAGTGACAATCGGCGCTTCAGCAACACCGGCGATAGTTAATGCCATAATCTCAATAGATAAAATAGCATCTGTTCGCACCGCTGAGGCGATCGTTTTATCCTCTGTTGCAGACAAGTCATCTGTATTAGGTGTAGAATGATTATTATGATACTCGTGCACTTCAATAAAGCCTAACTTTCCCCCCATAGACTCTGTACCTTCATAGGCTAAATACGAACCACCCAGCAATAAAACTGGCAACATAATCCACGGTGCAAAATAAGTAATCAAAATAGCAACTGGAATAATAAGGAGTTTATTTATTAATGACTTTTTAGTAATTTTCCAAATAACTGGCAACTCTCTTTTAGCCGTAGTATTACTCACATACTGGGGGATGGCTGCTGTGTCATCAACCAGAATACCTGCCGTTTGAGACAAAGATTTGGCTGTTTGATTGGCAATATCATCCAAAGACCCAGCAGCAACTTTTGTAGCCACCACTGACAAATCATCAGCAAGTGCGGCAATATATCCAATTAATCCTGACATAACTACTGTCTACTCCTTTTAAAACAGACAAAAAAATAGCACTCATAAAGAGTGCTATTTAAAAATGGCGGAGCGGACGGGATTCGAACCCGCGACGTCCTGCGTGACAGGCAGGCACTCTAACCAGCTGAGCTACCGCTCCATTTTTTTGGTGGGCGCTACAAGACTTGAACTTGTGACCCTCGCCTTGTAAGGGCGATGCTCTACCAACTGAGCTAAGCGCCCAAAAAATACCTGATACTTAAATCAAGAAGTCGTATATTATACTCAAATCAAATACTCTTTTTGTAATGAATTTATCTATTTTTTAAGTTGCTGAATCAATGGCAACATTTCTTCTTGCCAAAGTCGCTCAGTAATCTCACCAATACGCTTAAAACGAATCACGCCATTATTATCAACAATAAAAGTCTCAGGTGTGGCATACACGCCCAACTCTAAACCTAACTTTCCTTGCTCATCAAAGATTATAAAACCAAAAGGATCGCCCAATCTCTTTAAAAAATACCGACCCTCTCGCTTGGTATCTTTATAGTTAATACCTACCATTTGCACAACACCCTGTTTTGCAATATTGTTCAACATTTGGTGTTCTGCACGACAGGTAACACACCAAGACGCCCATACATTGACTAACGACACTTGGTTTTTTAATTTCTCTTGCAGGTGATATTTTTCACCCGTTTTGAAATCTTGAACTTCAAGGCTTGGAAAAGCTTTGCCGATTAAAGGCGATGGCAATTTTTTAGTATCATGCCCCAAACCATCATACAAAAACCAAGCCAATACAACAAAAATTGCTAAGGGTATAAACTTACCCATTACTCTTTTGCTTCCTTCAGGGCGTCTGCCACTTCTGGTGGCATGTAGTTCTCATCATGTTTTGCCAGAACTTCGGTAGCAATAAATTTACCGTTTACCAAAGATCCTGTGGTGATAATGCCTTGCCCCTCTCTAAATAAATCTGGCAAGATACCTGTATACTCAATGCTAAATTTATTTTTATTATCCGTTACATCAAAAGTTGATTTCAAATCCTCTCGCTTAAAACTACCAACAACAACCAAACCACCTAAGCGAAAACTTCTACCAACTGGCGCTTTGCCCTGTGCCACCTGAGTTGGATCATAAAAATAATTGCTATTACTACCAAGTGCTCGAAATAAAAGCGTTACTGCTAGTATCGCACCTGCGATAAGTAATGCCACAAATGCCATTCTGTTTTGTCTTTTAGTCATTTCTTGTCCCTCGCATATTTAATGTGTAATTGTGTTATAGTGCGCTTATGTGTTGCTTTCGTGCCAACAAACAAAATCGCTACTGTGGCAAAAGTAAGCAAATACGAAGCCCAAATATAAGCAGTGTATTTATCAAATAACAAAAATTCTATCATTTACCCACTCCAACAATAATCTCTCTAACCCAGCGTGAATTTTGCTCCCTCACTAATACCTCGTCTCGCGCACGCATCAACACCAGGGCACCATATAAAAACTTAAAAGCAAAACTGACTAACATTAATGCAATAAACATATCTATTTGCATAGATATCTTAGTAACACCAATAGACGAACCTTGATGCAGACTATTCCACCACTCAACTGAATAATAGATAATGGGAATATTCACCGAACCAACGATTGCCAAGATAGCAGAAGCCTTATCAGCCGTTTTTGGGTTATCAAAGGCATTATGAAGTGAGATATAAGCCAAGTATAAGAACAACAAAATAAGCTCAGAGGTCAGTCGTGCATCCCATGCCCACCAAGTGCCCCACATCGGTTTACCCCACACACTACCTGTAACTAATGCTAACAAAGTAAAAGCAGCACCAATAGGTGCGGATACTTTTGCCACTATATGGGCGAGTTTAATTTGCCAAATAAGCCCAATACCGCCCGCAATTGCTATTACTACATAAATAAATAAACTCATCCATGCAGCAGGCACATGTACATACATAATACGCACACTGTCACCTTGTTGATAATCAGCTGGTGAGACAACAAAACTCCAATACAAACCAATTAATGACAAGCCAATAAATGGAACCATTAACCAAGGAATGATTTTTTCACTGGTTTGATAAAAATTTCTTGGTGAGGCAAATGCCTGAATCCACTTCCACATAATTACTTTATTTGTTGCTAATTGGGGTTATTTTAACGATTTTTGTGCCACATTATTGCGTAAATAAGTAGGCAATGGTAATTCATCATCATGCGTGGTTTTTTGACTTAAATACAAATCAATCAAATTCTGAGACTTAGGGTAGAAATCTGGCGTACAGTGGCCAACACCTGTTTTCTTAATAAGCTCATCCTTATAGGCGCCCCAGCCTGTACCCACACCGATAAATTCATCATTCAGTGTATCCACTTCATCGGGTTTTGCTAAGCGTTGTGTTGTTAATACGCCATCTTCATACACACCCCAATAAACCTCACTCATTCGTGCATCAAGTGCGACTGCAATCTTATTAGACTTGTATTTTTTAGCAGCGCCAGCACCTAATACTTCAAGCGTTGAAAAACCTTTGGTAGGAATATCAAATGCCAAAGACATTCCTTGCACTACGCTAATGCATATACGCACTCCAGTAAATGCACCTGGTCCTTTGGTATAGACAATAATATCCAAGTCTGCCACCGATAAAGCTGTTTGCTCAAATACCTCATCACACAATGGCAAAATTAAACCAGAACTCTTCGCTACATCTTTAACAAAACGCGAGACAGTTTCACCTTGTGTGTGAAGACTCACAGAACACACCTCAGTGCAGGTATCAATAGCGAGTATATTTTGATTTGTCATAACGAGACTTTTGCAGGGTTATAGATGATGATTTTTCATTTTACAACCTTTTGATGTTTATGATACACACGCAATACCAAATTTCTACGCTTTAGTAATCTATCAGGATGTCGAGTCGGATGATAATAACTCGGTCCTTTTATTAGTGCTACCAAAGTTGCCAAACCCTCTAAAGACAATTTACCGATCTCTTTATCAAAATAAAATCGTGCCGCACGCTGAAATCCATGCACCTCAAATCGACCATACTGCCCCAAATATACACTGTTCATATAACGAGTAAGAATGTCTTTCTTGTCAAATGAAAATTCTAACAACAACGCCATCAGAGCCTCTTTGAACTTTCTTTCAAAGGTTTTATCACGCGTTAATAATGAATTTTTAATCATTTGCTGAGATAATGTACTGGCACCTCGCATTGGTCGCTCGTAAAACCAGTTATCACGCAAAACTCTAGCAATCTCCATAAAATCCACACCAGAATGATTAAAAAACGATTGGTCTTCCATTATTAACAACATATTAACCAATGACTTAGGATAAGTCTCTAACGATAATTGAGAATTCGTCAAATCAAGCGGCTTAGAAAATTCATCTTTAACCACGCTATGCAGATAATTCAAATAAACGGCAAAAACCACAATACTGAGTAACGCTAAGCGTTTTAACCATTTTGTAACTCTAAACTTCACACCTTACCTCATTGCGTTACAACACTCTTAAAAAGTGGTTTGTATTATATACCCGAAGCCACAAAAACAAC
>NZ_CDSC02000195.1 GCF_001298715.1 Bathymodiolus azoricus thioautotrophic gill symbiont | reverse complement strand
TTATAGGTTTTTTATAATATCAAAATCAATATATTCATCCATATCAGCCATAACATGGGTATTTATCAAAAAAATAGTATTTTTATCATTTAAAGGATACGATAAAATGCTTAACTGTAAGGCATTTAGAGGTATTTTGAGTGGTAAAAATATAAGAATTTGGTGGAGATGGCGAGAATTGAACTCGCGTCCGAAAACCTTCAAACAAAGAATCTACATGCTTAGTTTGGTCTATTGTAGTTAGCAACTTGCCACCCGACCATCAGGGATTGCAAGTGCGATCCCAGTAAGTTTTAACCGAATTACCCTGAAAAAATAATCCTAGCGAGTCTGTAATCGACCGCTATCCAAGAAATACAGACAATCTCAAGGGAGCGGCTAGCTATGCAGCTAGAGCGTAGTTGTTTTCGTTTGCAACTATCTTTTTTAAGAAACTTTTACGAGTTATTCTTATCCTCGGCATGCATCTTTGAGATCCAACTCCTCGTCGAAGCCATGTCATCCCCAAAAATGAGCATTATACGCTTTCTTTATTTGATTGTCACCCTTGCAAATTTGCGCTTGCCGACTTGATAGACTTCTGTGCCTATTTCAGGCTCAAGATTTTTGTTTGTGATTTTTTCACCGTTGATTTTAGCAGCACCTTGTTTAATCATTTGATAGGCATTTGAGGTACTGGGACAAAGCCCAGCATCTTTAAGTAAATTGGCAATTTTGACACCTACATTAAAGTTAAATTCCTCCATTTCGTTAGGAATTTGATTTTTGCTAAAGCGGTCGATAAAATTTTGCTGTGCTTGCTTGGCGGATTCAGCGTTATGAAAACGGGTGATAATTTCATCAGCCAATATAAACTTAATGTCTCTTGGGTTTTTACCTTGCGTCATTTCTTGTTTTAAGTTAGCAATAGTTTCTAGGCTTTCAAAACTCAGTAACTCAAAATAGCGCCACATTAACTTATCTGAAATTGACATGATTTTGCCAAACATATCATCAGGATTGTCATCAATGGCAATGTAATTGTTGAGCGATTTTGACATTTTTTGTACGCCATCTAAACCTTCTAAAATCGGCATAGTAAGGATAACTTGCTGTTCTTTGCCGTAACGCTTTTGTAACTCTCTACCCATCAATAGGTTGAATTTTTGGTCGGTACCACCGACCTCTATATCAGACTCCAATACGACAGAATCATATCCTTGAGCGAGCGGGTATAAAAATTCGTGAATTGCAATATCATCACCATTTTTATGGCGGGCTTCAAAGTCGTTGCGTTCTAGCATTCTGGCAACAGTGCGCATTGAGGCAAGTTTAACAAACTCTATTGGGGTTAATTTATCTATCCACTGCGAGTTAAAGACAATGTTAGTTTTGTTTTTATCTAGAATTTTAAAAACTTGTTGGGTGTAACTTTTGGCATTTTCTTGCACTTGCTCTCTTGAAAGTGGTGGGCGAGTTTTGCTCTTGCCAGTCGGGTCGCCAATCATTGCGGTGAAATCACCGATTAAGAATTGAATCTCATGTCCTAAATCTTGCAACTGTTTGAGTTTATTGATTAAAACTGTGTGCCCTAAATGCAAATCGGGTGCTGTTGGGTCAAACCCTGCTTTGATTTTTAGAATTTTTTTGCGTTTTAACTTGTCTCTTAGTTCATCAAGTGGCAAGATTTCATTGCTGCCGCGTTGAAAGATGGCTAATGTTTGTTCTATATTCATTTTGTTTATTATTGTTTTTAAGGACGGGTGTGCCCATCACCAAGCACGATATATTTTTGTGAAGTAAGCCCCTCTAGGCCAACAGGTCCACGCACATGGAATTTGTCGGTGCTGATGCCGATTTCTGCGCCTAAACCATATTCAAAACCATCGGCAAAGCCTGTAGAGGTGTTAATCATCACTGAGGAAGAGTCGACTTCGGTGATAAAGCGACGCCCAGAAGTGTAGTTTTCAGTAACAATGGATTCGGTATGTCCTGAGCTGTGTCGGTCAATATGGGCTATTGCTTCGCTCATTGAATTGACGATGCGAATGGATAAAATTGCATCTAGGTATTCCGTATCCCAGTCTTGTTCAGTGGCTTGAATAATTTGTTTTGAGAGTTTTTTTGTTTCTTTACAGCCCCTGAGCTCTACGCCTTTGGTAACGAATTTTGCAATGAGTTCGGGCATTATGCGACCAACCGCAGAAGCGTGGACTAATAAGGTTTCTGTGGCATTACACACACCGTAGCGACGCGTTTTAGCATTAAAGGCAATATCAATGGCTTTTCTTTTGTCTGCATCTTTGTCAATATAAGTGTGGCAAATGCCATGTAAGTGTTTGATTACTGGTACCTTTGCACTGTCACTAATGGCCTCAACCAAGCCTTTTCCACCGCGGGGAATGATGGCATCTATATAGGCTGTGGCCTGGACTAATTCGCTGACCACTGAGCGTTCAGTAGTGTCAATTAACTGTACGCAGTTCTGGTCTAAGCCAGCATTGATTAACCCTTGTTTAACGCAAGAATAAAGTGCCAAATTAGAATTAATGGCTTCAGATCCGCCTCGCAAAATTACACCATTGCCTGATTTAAGGCAAAGTGCTGCTACATCAATCGTTACATTTGGACGAGATTCATAAATAATACCCATTACCCCAAGTGGCATACGCATCTTGCCCACTTGAATGCCACTTGGGCGGAATTTAAGGTCGGTGATCTCTCCGACCGGGTCAGACAAAGTAGCAATTTGACTCAGGCTTTCAATAATGCCGTCTAAGCGGGTATCATCCAGCATTAATCTATCTAGTAATGCTGTGTCTAGTCCATTGTTTTTGCTTTGCTCTAAGTCTTTTTGGTTGGCGTTTAAAATATTCTTACGGTCTTTATCCACTTGTGCGGCAATGTTGTTTAAAGCGTTATTTTTTTGCTGTGTGTCTGCACTGCGCAGTGTTTTTGCAGCGGTGCGTGCGTTTTGACCGAGTAGGGTGATTAAATTTTTTATTGAGTCCATAGTGTTTTTCCTGCGAGCATTAGTAACAATATGCGTAGTTCATCAATGACATTTAGATTATCCACGCCTTTGATTGAGCGGTCAATACGCCCAAGTGATAATAATATTTTTTGTAAGCGCTGGTAAGGCAGTCGTTTTAGTGCGTTGCCAATGGCTGTTTGTCTACTTTTCCATACTCTGTGATTACTCATCACGCTACCAACTTGTTTGACTTGTTGCAACTCAATTGCCATATCGGTGATTGAGTTGATCTCTCGATAGAGTGCGCCACTTAGCATAATTGGCATTGCTGTGTCAGTAGTCATTAATGCATAAATTTTAAGCACTTGCTCACTATCACCCATCAGTGCTGAGTCAATTAGGTTGTAGATGGTGTATTGTGATTGTTGACCAAGTTGTTGTATGTAGTCTTCAATATCAATATTGCCATTCGGGTAAGCCATTTTGAGTTTTTGAATTTCTTGCAGTGATGCCAACAAATTACCTTCGGTGTAATAAGCGATATTTTCTGCAATCTTTGGGCTGGACTCAAGGCCTAACTCTGTCATATGGTTGGCAATCCAACCAACAAGGTGGTCTCGTTGCACCTCCCAAGCTTGTACGATATTGCCATTTGCTTCTAGTGTTTTGAACCATTTGCTTTTTTGTTGGGCGAAATCCAGTTTGCCAGTAGAGACGATAAATAAAATATCATCGGCTACATTTGCAGCGATTTTAGTGAGTGCTTTTGAGCCTTTTTGTCCTATTTTACCGGTGGTCAAACGACATTCAATAATGCGTTTTGATGAGAATAATGAAGTTGCTGAGAGTTCGGCAATGATCTTACCCCAATCAAAATTACCATTAACCTCAAAACTGATGCGCTCGTCAAAACCTTGCGCTTTTGCGGTGTTTTTAATGTGTGTTAGGCTTTGTTCAACCAATAAAAGCTCTGGACCGAAAACAAAGTAAAGTGAATCAAGTTGTTTGGTCAGTACTTTGCTGAGTTGTTCAGGCTTAATTTGCATTCAAATGCTGTAATATTCTTAACAATTCTGTGACAAGTGTTTGACGAAGTTGAGAAAAACTACTCGTAATTTGCAGTGTATCGGCTTGAGATAGTGTTACTTCTTTGATGGTTATACTGGCTGTTAAGTTTTTTGACAATAATACTTTTTGATCGCGTACTACTTTGATTGGCACGCTAAGTGTTAGCACATAACTACTAGAATCACCATTCTTTTTATAAGCGGCAGTTTGGTTTCTTTGTACTTCGTTACCAATTTCAAGTTGTAAAGATGGCTTTGTATTTGTATCAAGATGTTTTTTAAATTCAGTGATGAACAGGCTATTTGTATTGCCCGTCACTGATGCATTGATCGGTGTACTATTTTTAGGTACATGAAAACCACAAGCGCTTAATAAGCTAGAAATAAGAATGGTAGAAAGTAAGTTAGTTTTTGACATGGTCTTTTTATTGAATGTGTGAGGTGTGAATTATGACAGAATTTAGATTTTTTTGTTGGTTATCCTTGAAAAATCGCTATT
>NZ_CDSC02000262.1 GCF_001298715.1 Bathymodiolus azoricus thioautotrophic gill symbiont | reverse complement strand
AATTCACCTAATCATATTTTGGTTGTTTTCAATTATATTGCCCGTTGCCAGCCACTCAAATGATACATTTAAAAATTTTGCCAATCGTGCAAGTGTAATGCCCCAAAAAACCAAACTATTCTATCAAACTTTAGGTTTTGATTGGGTTTATTTTACCGCTAAAAAGGAGGCAAAGTTAAGGCACTGAAAGTGATGAAAACTTTGAGAAAATCCCGCATTTTTAAATCGTGCAAAATGCGTTTGTTGACTATCAGTAATCAACACATTTTCAATGGCTTGACGTTTGCTGGCAATTTCTAATTCGCTGTATCCATTGGCACGCTTAAAATCTAAGTGTAGTTTGGTTATCTCATCTTGTTTTTGCTTATCGTCAAAATGAATTTTTTCCGATACAATCAATGCACCGCCTTTGTTTAACCCTTGATAAATAGTGTTAATAAATGTCTGCCTTTGTTTAGGTTTGATAAATTGCAAGGTGAGATTAAGAACAACGATAGATGCATTTTTAATATGTATATCTTCAATATTATTGCAAATAGTTTTAAAGTTTGATAATTCACCTGCAAGATTGGTTTCACATTTTTTTATCATATCCAGAGAATTGTCAACCGCAATAATTTGATTATTATTGTGATTATTGTTTAAACCTAATACTAGAGAAATCGCACCTGTTGACGCACCAAGGTCGTAATAATTGCTGTTGTCTTGTCCATAAGTTTTAACCATCAATCCAACCATTTCAATCATGGATTGATAACCAGGCACTGAGCGTCTAACCATGTTGTCAAATACATTAGCAACACTTTCATCAAAAGTAAAATCAACCAAATCTGTCTTTTTTTGAAAGAGCTTGTCACGCATAAAGGTTCTCCAAAAAGAACTCGCTAACCAATAATTTGGTTTGACCAATGGTAAAGGTTGAGCGCCTTCCCCAAAGATTATCTGCGTGTGTTATTTGCATCTCACCACGCACGATGCTACCATCGTTAAATAAAATTTCGCCCAATGGTTTACCACCAATAGTGCGTAAATCTTTGGTGTCATTGGTAATCGGTATGATTGAGCGTGCAAAAATCATCACCTGTTGATTGCCTAATAATTCTACTTCACGAATAATGCAATCGTCTCGGGTGTCAACCAAATCAGCTTCATTTTTGTGGGCTTTCCCCTGTGTTTGTGACAGCACATTGACAGCAAAATCCTCAAATTCTTGTTTGAGTTTGTGCGTCAGTGATTGATTATCAATCAGCCATGGTTCTAACGCTTTAGGTATTGTCATTTGCGCGTCTAAGTTTATCCAAAGAAGGTTTTTAATATTCATAAATGGCATTTTACTATGTACTGGCGTATTGGGATTTGTCGTGGGTAATCCATCGTTGGATTAGTGCTTGTTGTTTTTCTTCATTTTCATTGATAAATTTATCACAATAAAAATGCACCTGCTTGAGAAGGTACCCATCACGCACGATATTAGCAATTTTCATATTGGCAATACCTGTTTGTTGCGTACCAAGAATCTCGCCAGGACCCCGTAATTCTAAATCTTTGTTGGCAATCGCAAAGCCGTCATTGGTTTGTCTTAGAATATTAAGTCGTTCTTTCGCAGTGCTACTAAGTGGTGCTTGATACATAAGTATACAAATACTTTTCTCGTTGCCACGACCTACACGCCCGCGTAATTGATGTAATTGCGCCAAACCTAATCGTTCTGAATTTTCAATCACCATGAGTGATGCATTTGGCACATTAACACCCACTTCGATTACCGTTGTTGCCACCAATACATTAACCTCGCCGCACGCAAATTGTTGCATAATGGTGATTTTTTCATCTTTGTTCATTTTTCCATGAATGAGCACAACAGACTGATTTGGCAGATTTTGTTGTAAATAATGATGTGTATTGATAGCAGATTCAGCGCGTAAGGCTTCAGATTCTTCAATCAAAGTACACACCCAATACACCTGATTGTTTGCATTACACACCTGTTTAATTTTTTCAATCACTTCATTTTTGCGCTCATTGCTTAGTGCAATGGTCTGTACAGGCATTCTACCAGGGGGTAATTCGTCAATAATTGACGAGTCTAAATCTGCGTAAGCGCTCATTGTCAGTGAGCGTGGAATAGGAGTGGCAGTCATGACCAATTGGTGCGGGGTATTGTGCGCTTTTTGCACCAAAGACAGGCGTTGATGCACGCCAAACTTATGTTGTTCATCAATAATAACGAATCCGAGTTTGTCAAAGGTAATGCTTTGTTGGAATAAAGCATGCGTGCCAATGACTATCTGTGCTTGACCCGATTGTATTTTTTTTGTTTGCTCTGCTCTTGTTTGGGTGTTCTGTGAACCTGCTAGAAATGCAATTTCAACATTCAAAGGATTTAAATAATTGGAAAAACTTTGTAGGTGCTGTGATGCCAAAATCTCAGTTGGTGCCATAATTGCCGCTTGAAAACCATTCTCAACCGCTTGCAAACAAGCGAAAACCGCAACGATGGTTTTGCCAGAGCCAACATCACCTTGTAACAGCCTTAACATCGGATGATTGGACGACAAATCTGCATTAATATCAGCAATACTGCGCTGTTGAGCACTGGTTAATGCAAAACCTAAATTCTTATGCAATTGATTTGATAAGTTGTCTTTAATCTTAAATATATTGGTTGTTTTATTTTTGCGTTGTTTTTTTAATTGTAGCAAACTGAGTTGTTGCGCGCACAATTCTTCAATAATCAATCGTTGTTGTGCAATGTGTTTAAATGTTTCAATTTGCTCTATATTTTCATCTTCTTTTGGATGGTGTAATATTTCTAACGCCTGTTTTAATGATGGCATAGAATGATTTGATAATGACTCAAAATTATCCCTGAGTGGCGAGTTTTTTAGCACATCCATCGCAGTATTCACCCATTTTTTCATTTGTGTTTGGGCAATATTGCCAGTCAATGGATAAATCGGGCTTAAGGTTTTTTCTAATAAAGTGTTTTGCCCTTTAGAGATCAGCCGATATTCAGGGTGGTACATTTCCAAACCATCTTTGCCGATTTTTATCTCGCCAAAACATTGGATAATATCACCACGCACCAGTTGTTGTTTTTGATATTGATTGAAATGGAAAAATCGTAATAATAAGTGTCGATTATTCTCATCAATGAGATAACACAATAGCTGACGATTTTTAGTACGGGAACTTGTTGGTGGAGTTTCAATACTTTTAATAGTGAGTTGCACCAAAATCTCATCACCTACGCGCGCCTTATTTAATGAGGTAATAGATATTTTATTTTGATATCGATGTGGCAAATGAAATAACAAATGTTCCAAATTATAGACACCACAAGCATTTAATTTTTCTTGTGCTTTTGGACCTAATCCATTGATTGAAATAATTGAATCAGATAACGCCATTATTATTAGACCTGCTCTATTTATTCAGGATCGGCTTCTTTGACCAAAACACCATCCATTTCTACTTGCGCACCTCGTGGTAATTCTTTAATGCCAAGGGCTGCACGCGCAGGATAAGGCTGAGAAAAATATTGTGCCATAATCTCATTTACTGTTGGGAAATGGCTCAAATCCGTTAAAAAGATATTGAGTTTTACAATATTATTCAAATCACCACCTGCTGCTTCACATACAGCACTCAAGTTCTTAAACACTTGGTGAATTTGCTCGTTAATACCGTCTCCAACTATTTCCATGGTTTCAGGCACTAAAGGAATTTGCCCTGATAGATAAACTGTTATGCCACCGGTTACTGCCACTGCTTGAGAGTAAGTGCCGATCGCCTCAGGTGCTTTGTTGGTTGAAATAATATTTTTTTGCATAAGTAATTCCCAGGTAATAATATTATTAAATTTTACTTCATCTTGTCATTCACTTGAAAATAAAAAAATCTGCTTTTAAGACTGCACAAATAGAAAAGGGTCATGACAAGGTCAAATAAACTTCTTTCTGTAAATTGCCATCTATTCCATCGATTTCTCGTTCATTAAAAAAACCTACCCGTTATTATTGTCCAAAGACAAATAAGCCTTAGAGCTTTGCCACTGCTCTGAGACTTCCATCACCACGGCCGTAACCAGCCTCAAACAAGAATCCTCATTAGCAAATATTTTAGCCACTTTTGTTCGCTGTTTAACACTTTTGATTAAGTCGCTCAATCATATTGCTTGTTCTTAGTCTCTTCCTGTTAAATTCACACAAATCCAAGCCAAACATTGTTAAGCCTTCAGGGATATTATCCTCAGCCCACTGGGTGAGCTTTGGCATACTGTCTTGATATTTATCAATCAACAAATCCAATTGTCTTTTAGCCTCATTAGCACTCGGTGCATTAAAGACTGCGCGTATGTCTGCTACTACAGCCCTCTTCTTGCTTTGCTTGGTGACATAGACTTGAGCATTTTGTTGAAGAGGGAACTAACAGCGTTGCCAAGCAACAACCTGGCGTGATGGCTTTTCTAGCAACTTTAATGCCACTGTGAGCATCACTGATGATGAGTTTAGTGCCATGCATGCCACGCTTTTGTAAATCACCTAGAAACTCACGTCAATAGACCTCTGTCTCACTCAAACTCACCTGAACGCCAAGTACTTCACGCTTGCCTTTGTCATCAATACCGAGTGCAATTAACACGGCACAGTCTCTAACTAAATTATCAATCCTAACTTGTTCGTAGCGAGCATCAACCATCAACTATTCAATTTTACCCAATGGGCGCTCTCGCCAAGCATTTAAAGCGCTATCTAATTTTTTAGCAGCATTAGATACCATTTGCGAGGAGACACTGGTACCACACATTGATTCAATGATTTTACTCACTCTTCGAGTACTCACACCATTGACATACATTTCACTT
>NZ_CDSC02000051.1 GCF_001298715.1 Bathymodiolus azoricus thioautotrophic gill symbiont | reverse complement strand
CATCAGTTTCGTGGATCCTAATGAAAAAACCTTTAGCAAAATTAAATCAGTCTCATTGATTGAAAAAGAGGATGTTCACGAAAACACCTCTAACGGGGATTGGAATGTTGCTATTACTTCCACCAAGGGTTTTTCTGGTGATGGTTGTGTGATTGCCAAGATTGGCAGTAACAATAAAGATTTAATGGTTGGGCTGTCTACCGATAATAACAATAATAAAGGTAACTATCACACAATAGATTTCGCAATCTATGTACATAATTCTGGCAATATTGTTGGCATTTATGAAAACGGTCGTAGCATTAAAAGTTTTGATGAAGATCAATATCCTTATACGGCAGGGGATTATTTAAAAATAGAGCGAGACGGTGCAACAATCAACTACTATCTTGTTAAAGTTGGTGATGATCCAGCTACCGAAGGCACCTTGCTTTACAACACCCCAAGTAGAATTTTAAGTACAGACACCAAATTGTTTTTAGACAGTTCTTTGCATGATATTGGTGCCAAATTATCAGACATACAAATACTTAACAATAGGTTGCCACTTTCAGTAAGCGCCAAATCGATAAGACAGGTTTCAACAACAGGGGGCCTGGAAAACAACAATGTGTTTGGTCAAGTATTTAATGACAATCAGTCTAACAACAACGACGAAACAAATACCTCTTCTAATGAGGTCACAAGTACTACTGATAGCACCAATAATAACACCACTACCAATAACACCAATACCACTGACAATACCCAAGAGACTGGAGAGCAAAAAACCAACAAGGCAGAAAAATGGTTTAATAGTAAGGTTAATCAAAAATTTTCTCGAGGCTTGTCATTTTCTCAAACGACTAAAGTCTTTATTATTACCGATTTTTCAGATAAAAGCCTTGATCTGGGAATGAAACTCAGAAAAAAGAATGACATTGTCCTTTATTACAATACAGAAAATCACGAAATTGAATACTTACATGGGCAACAAAACGATATTGAGATTGAACGCATAGAGTAT
The DNA here is from genome assembly GCF_001298715.1 of Bathymodiolus azoricus thioautotrophic gill symbiont. Lineage (GTDB taxonomy): Bacteria > Pseudomonadota > Gammaproteobacteria > PS1 > Pseudothioglobaceae > Thiodubiliella. Next base: position 764 of record NZ_CDSC02000051.1, on the reverse strand, counting down.
CAAACGATTGCTTATGGCAAGGTCGTTAATATTTTGGTTGAAGACATTGATAGCGGTGAGTATATCGTCAACACTGACGATAATCCAGAAGATGAAATTGATGCAGAAGCCATTGTAGCACAATTACAACAAGCCATCACCCTGCAAAGAACCGCCACAGGCTTGCGTAGAAACTGGTTTACTCGGCACAGTTTTGCAAAAAAAGAATTGGCATTTGACAGTTTATTTTTCACCTCAGGGCAAAACCCCAGCCAGCCCGATACTCAGCCTGTTGCACACAAAACTTCCAAATATCAAAGTAACCTCATCGTCCAAAGCAGCGATGACCCTATTGTCATCAAAGCCGCTAATGCCTTATTCAACAAACACCCTGACAGCAGTGTCCTTGTCAAATTTGATCAAGACGGCAATCTTGTTACTCTAAAAGGTGAGGCTTACACGCCAACAGGCGATACCCGTGTTAATTTTGTCGGTCATGGTAACGATTTAAGCCAAGAAGGTGCACAGTCATTAGCAGATAAGGTGAAGATACTCCAGCAAACCTATGGCAACGACAGCACGGATATCAAGCGTATTGCCTTAGTCGGCTGTGGCACTGATGGCGTTAATCAAAGCCTCACCCAAGATTTTGCCAAAGCCATTTATAATGACACGCCTGAGCTAAAAACTGCCGAAATAACCGGCAGAAAAGGCGATATGCAAATCAACCCTGATGGCACCAAAACCATGGAAACCGGCAGTGAAAAAATGATTTATCAGTGGAA
>NZ_CDSC02000028.1 GCF_001298715.1 Bathymodiolus azoricus thioautotrophic gill symbiont | reverse complement strand
GTTTGACAAGATGGGCGTTGAACCAACAGGCAATGGGCGACGCGAATCTTATGCGCATATCCCGATGCCAAGAATGACCAATACCTATATGCTCAATGGTGAAGACACATTAGAAGAGATGATTGCTTCCGTTGATGATGGGCTCTATGCTGTGAATTTTGATGGCGGTCAAGTCGATATCACCTCAGGTAAGTTTGTTTTCTCAGCAAATGAAGTCTATCTTATCAAGAATGGCAAAATCACCACACCCGTCAAAGGCGCAACCCTCATCTGCTCTGGCGATGAAGCACTGAAAAAAATCTCCATGGTCACCAATGATTTAAAACTCGATGGCGGTGTTGGCGTTTGTGGTAAAGATGGAAAAAGTGTGCCAGTAGGCGTTGGGCAACCCAGTCTTAAAATTGATGAATTGACAGTAGGCGGCACGCAGGTATAATAAGAGATAGGTATTAAAAACAGTTTCTGGAAGGGTTAATGTAATGAGAAAAGTGGAGGCAATTGACTTATTTTGTGGTATTGGAGGGTTAACCTGTGGACTGCAACAGGTAGACATAAAGGTCATTGCTGGACTTGATAATGATAAGTCATGCCAATATTCATACGAAAAAAACAATAATGTTGATTTCATTTGTAAAGATGTTACTAAATATGATTTTAGAGAAATGAAAGATATGTATTCAAAAGATAGTATAAAAGTCTTAGTAGGTTGCGCTCCTTGTCAAACATTTTCATCTCACACCTTTAAGGTAAGAAATCGTGAGGACGATATTAGATGGAATATGATTGATCACTTTTTAAGAGGTATTAAAGAAATAAAGCCAGATATTATTTCTATGGAGAATGTTCGAGGTATAACAAAAACTGAAATCTTTTTCAAATTCGTTGAGCAAGTAAAAAAATTAGGCTACAAGATTTCTTATGAGGTTGTAAATTTTGCTGATTATGGTGTTCCTCAAAATAGAAATAGATTGGTTTTTTTAGCCTCAAAGTTGGGTGAAATATTCATTCCAATAAAAACCCACTCTAAAAAAAATAGAGTAACTATTAAAGGTATTATTAAAAAACTACCAAAAATTAAAAGTGGTGAAGTTTATAAAAATGACAAGACCCACACTTCAAGAAATCTTTCAAAGTTAAATATACAAAGAATTAAACAATCAAATCCAGGGGGGACTTGGCAAGATTGGGATAATGAACTATTGCTTAATTGTTATAAGAAAGAAAGTGGGCAAACCTACTCAACCGTTTATGGTCGCATGAGTTGGGATAAAGTATCTCCAACAATTACCACACAATTTAGCAGTTATGGATCAGGAAGATTCGGACATCCTGAGCAAGATAGGGCGATATCTATTCGAGAAGGGGCGTTATTACAAACTTTCCCAATGGATTATGATTTTGGAAAAGAAATTCGTATTGTTGAAGTTAGTAGGCATATTGGAAATGCCGTCCCTCCTAAAATGGGAAAAAATATTGGGATTTGTATTTTAAGGCACTTGGAGGAGGTTGAATATGGCAAAAAGTAAATTTAGCGGTGAAAAGTTAATTAGAATTCAAGAGCAAATGGATGAAGAGTCTGGATTTTATGATTATTTTACGAAAGATTATCCATTTGAAGTTATTAATTCAAAATATGGTGATAAAGACGATGAAGGTAAAACACTGTATGTTCCAGATTATCAAAGAGCTTTTGTTTGGGATAATGAAAAACAATCCAGATTTATAGAGTCAGTCTTGTTAGGAGTTCCCCTAACGCCTTTTTTAGTCTCTGAAGATGCTGACAATAGATTGGAAATTATAGATGGCTCACAAAGAATAAGAACGCTAATTGCTTTTTATGATAATACACTAAGGTTGAGAAAATTAGAAAAATTAAGTAGTTTTAATAGTGCAAAATTTAAGGATTTACCTGCAAGAATACAAAGATCTTTTGAAAATAGAGATTTTAAAATTATTATTGTTGATGAAACTAATGCTAATAATAAAGAAATAAAACAAGATATTTTTAATAGAATCAATACTAGTGGAGAAAAATTAACAGACAGTGAAATTAGAAAGGGTTCGTATGCGGGCAATTTCTACAATATGATTGTTGAATTAAAAGAACATAAAGAATTCCAATCTATTTGCCCCATATCCGAACAGAGAGCAATCAGAGGTGAATATGAAGAATTTATATTAAGGTTCTTTGCTTATAAAGATAAATATTTAGAGTCTAAAAGTGATGTAGCTATTTTCCTAAATAAGTACCTATCAGATATGAAT
>NZ_CDSC02000457.1 GCF_001298715.1 Bathymodiolus azoricus thioautotrophic gill symbiont | reverse complement strand
ATAACCAATCTAGATAATGGGTATATACCCATTGTAGTTAAAAATCATATTTACGATCAGTAGCCCTAGGGGAATAATGAAAAGCCCAGTCATTTTCTCTTTTATGAAATTCACTGACATTATACGAATGCATTGATTCTGTATTATTCCAATCAACAAGACACTCACTTTGAGGAAAGCGTAAGAAACTACAAATTGTGATACCAACACCAATAAAGGTAAAAATATTAGTATCCCCATTGTAAGCATAAGCGGTTATAACAGCTGCAAAAACCAAGCCACCAATAAACATTATGCCACCTTGGATTCTGTGGCGTTTATTGATAATCTCTTGATTTTTCATATTTTCGGTCGGTTCAATTGCTTGAATTTGAGGGTATATAATGTATTCGTTTGTATTCATGATTTTATTATGGCGTGAATGTAATTAACGACCACTAATCCTTTTATTATAAGTATGTTGGCTTTAGTATAACTTGTTAACCAAATCAGTTATTAGGAATTTTCTAACAACTAAACTTTAGTTGCATGCGTACCAGTTTAAAGCATCTTAATAAAGGTTGAGGCTTTAAGGGCACAATTACTGCCCAATGCGGGGAAGTGTTGATCTATTGTTTTTGATAAATCCAATACTCGGATAGTATGCGCTAGTGTAATAAGCCCAATACGAGAGGTCAAAAGTTCGTTAGTTGTATCAAGTTTGTAGTTTAAAATGTTCAAAAACGCATAAAGTTTGGTTGGTTAATGAGGGGCTTGGTTGCCTTTGGTTTTCACCTAATGGGTGAAACTGTTTTTTGGTTGAAATCATTATGCCAGTTGGGGTTT
>NZ_CDSC02000404.1 GCF_001298715.1 Bathymodiolus azoricus thioautotrophic gill symbiont | reverse complement strand
TGCCTTCCTTTGTTTTTTCCTTACCAGAGATGGTGAAATCCATCTCTTTGGTTTCAGGGTTTAAATGGTAATAATGCAAAGATTTTTGCTTGCGTTGTTTTTGTTGTACCACACAGCCGACCATTTCAAAATCGCCTTTGAGTTCAATTTCATCGTGCTGAGTGCTAAGTGGAACTAAGAATTTTTTGTCGCCTCGTTCAATATATTGACGGAAATATAGTTCATTGGCATAGCGTACTACGGCGTAGGCGCGGTTGTGGATTCGCATACCAGGGTCGATAATTAAAATACAATTTTCACTAAACTCAGGCTCCATAATGTTGCCTAAATTTTGCAAGGCAAAAGGCTCTGAATTAGTACCGCAATTAGTTTCGAATGCTTCTTTACTCATTTTATGTTTGACACTTTCTGCAATAGAAAGTAGACCTTTGATTTTGGATAATGCGTGTTATTTTACTATCACATTGCATGCAATTTTCATTTTCACGCCCATACACCGACAAAGTCTGTGAGAAATATCCAGGTTTGCCATCTACCGCAGAAAAATCTTGCAAGGTTGTCCCACCTGCTTTGATTGCTTGCGTAAGAATGTCCTTGATGCATTGTGTTAATAAGGCGTAGCATTTTTTACCAACACTACCTGCTTTTCGTTCAGGACTGATGCCTGCTTGATGCAAACTTTCACAAGCATAAATGTTGCCCACACCCACCACAACTTTGCTATCCATAATAAAGGCTTTAATATTTTGTTGCTTTTTGTGTGAGCGAGTGTATAAGTACTCATTATCAAATAACCCTTCTAACGGTTCAACGCCTAAGTTATCTAACAAAGGGTGCGACCCATTTTCAGAAAATAACACCGCGCCAAAGCGCCTTGGGTCGTTCAAACGCAGTCTTTTTCTGTTCATAAACACTAGCTCAAAATGATCGTGTTTCTCAAGTGGGGTGTCGTTATCTACCACCTTAATTGAGCCACTCATACCTAGATGAATAATCAGCGTACCCACATCAAACTTAATCAACAAATACTTGCCTCGTCGCTGTATTTTATTCACACTTTGATTTGAGAGTGTTGTGACTAAATGTTTGGGCATATCCCAACGCAAATTAGCTCGATGTAGGTACGCACGCTCAACCGTCTGATTAACAATCAGTGGCTCAAGTCCAAGTTTGGTGGTTTCAACTTCTGGTAATTCTGGCATGTTGTGACTTAAATTAACTAAATAACTAATAAAATAACCTATTATAATGGTCAACTTTATAATAACGGAGAAAGAAATGTTTAATCGTATTAATTTAGTTCGGTGCAAAATTGCACTTGGTTTTGTAACAACTGCAATTGTGGTTTATTTTGTGGGGATGGATTCTATCGTCAACCAACATTATGCCTTTAGTGTTTGGTTGCATGTTTTAGCGGGTATTGTTTGGATTGGTCTTTTGTATTATTTTAACTTTGTACAAGTTCCTGCAATGGGCGCAGCACTTGCTGATAGTGATGGACCAGGTCCAGCGGCGATTGGCAAATATATTGCACCAAGAGCGTTGTTGTGGTTTCGTATGGCAGCTGCCACTACTTGGATCTTAGGTTTAGTGTTGTTGGCATTACAGTCTCGTGGTATGGACGGTATTATTGGCGCATTCACGCTTGCACAAGGTTATCAAGTTATCGGTATTGGTGCTTGGATGGGTACGATTATGGCGTTTAATGTATGGTTTATTATTTGGCCAAATCAGCAAAAAATCTTAGGTATGAAAGATGCATCTGCAGAAGAAATAGCAACTGCAAAGAAGAATGCAGCACTAGCATCAAGCATTAATGTTATTTTATCTGTGCCGATGTTATTGACTATGATTGCATGGCACTAATTTTTTGCTAAATTCTTTGTAAGATTGCTTGCTGGATTTATACATTTTGGCATGAGATAAGTAATCTGTTTTGAATTTGACTAGAAAAACCGAGACTTTGTTCTCGGTTTTTTTCGCCTATTGAAAAGGGTATAATTTCGCTATGTTAAAAAGAACACCTAATCTCAAAGTTAGCGGCAAGGACGCACAAAGTTTTTTGCAAGGGCAATTGTCAAACGATATTGATAAAATCGCTGATGGAGCGTGGCAATTGAATGCTTATTGCCAACATCAAGGACGCATTATTGCCTTAATATGGGTACAAAAACAAGGCGATGATTTTTATTTGGATTTTGCATCAGATTTACAAGCCGTGGTACACAATCGTTTAAAAATGTTTGCGCTTAATACTGAAGTGGCTTTTAGTGAGATTGACGCTCAAGCAGTGTCAATTGATAGCGTACAGATAACACTGGCAACAAGTGAAAAATTCATTCCTCAGGACTTGAATTTGGATATCAACGAAGTTGGTGTTAGTTTTACCAAGGGCTGTTATCCGGGTCAGGAAGTGGTGGCAAGAGTGCATTATTTGGGTAAGCCAAAACGCAGATTATATCAATTTGAATGTGACTTTAAGGTCTCACCGATGGATAAATTAACACTAGAAGACGCTACCAGTTCTGTTGGAGCTGTGTTGAATCAGGTAAAATCCTGCTTTTTTGCAACGCTTAAAATTGCTGCAGAAAACAAAGCACTTTTTATTAATAATAAGCCAATTAAATGTCTTGGACTGGCTAATTTCCCTCATAAGAGAACACTATGAAATTGACTAAAATTTTGGCATTATTGTCATTGTTTTTCCCTGTTTTTGCATTTGCTAGTGGCACAGAAGAAAGGCTTGATTTAACCAGTCATTGGGTAGGTTATACGGCATTAGCTTTGTTTGTTATTGCTTACATTTTAGTAATAATGGAAGAATTTACAGGGTTTAACAAATCCAAACCAGTGATTTTAGTGGCAGGACTTATTTGGGCAATGGTTGCTTGGGTGTATGTCTCTCAAGGGTTGCCACATACTGCCGAAACGGTGTTGCGTCACAATTTGTTGGAGTTTTCTGAGTTATTTTTATTTTTATTGGTGGCAATGACCTACATTGAAACCATGAAAGAGCGTAATGTCTTTGAGGCGCTAAAAGTATGGCTAACCAGCAAAGGATTGTCTTTTAGGCAGTTGTTTTGGTTAACAGGATTTTTAGCGTTTTTCATCTCTCCAGTTGCTGATAACTTAACAACAGCATTGATTATGGGTGCTGTGGTGTTATCGGTTGGTGGTAATAATGTGCGTTTTATCTCTATTGCCTTTGTAAATATTGTGGTAGCTGCAAATGCTGGCGGTGCATTTAGTCCGTTTGGCGATATTACCACGCTAATGGTTTGGCAAAAAGGGGTTATTGAATTCTATCATTTCTTTGATTTATTTATCCCGTCATTAATTAACTTTGTGGTGCCGGCGACAATTATGCATTTTGCTATTAAAAATGAGTCGCCTGAGATATCAGGCAGTAGCACTATTAAAGTCAAAGAAGGTGGAATAATGGTGGTGATTTTATTTGTTCTCACCATTGTTACAGCGGTAAGTTTTCATAGTTTCCTGCATCTACCACCTGCAATGGGAATGATGATGGGTTTAAGTTATTTAATGATAGCATCGTTCTTGATTGCTAAGTTTAGAAATATTGAATGCGATATTTTCAAAAAATTAGCAAAAGCTGAATGGGACACTTTGCTGTTCTTTTTTGGGGTAATTTTAAGCGTTGGTGGCTTAGGTTTTATGGGGTATTTGGCATTAACTTCAGAGTTAATGTATACCTCACTCGGTGCAACCAACGCTAATATTTTGGTCGGTGTTTTGTCTTCGGTTGTTGACAATATCCCAGTGATGTTTGCAGTCTTGACGATGAATCCTGAAATGAGTTCGGGACAATGGCTGTTGGTTACATTGACTGCGGGTGTGGGTGGCAGTTTGCTTTCAGTGGGTTCTGCTGCAGGTGTGGCACTGATGGGGCAGTCAAACGGTCTTTACACATTTGTATCTCACTTAAAGTGGACGCCAGTTATTGCACTAGGATATGGAGCAAGCATTTACGCACATATCCTTATTAACGGCGTCTAGTGTCTAAAACCAATTTATTAGTAGATATTGGTAATAGCAATATCAGTTGGAAGATTGGTGATTGCTATAGCAGTGTTAGTATTAAAGATTTTCAAATCAATGCAATACCACAACACCAGATTAGCACTATTGCCTGTGTTGCTCATCACGAATTGATTCAGTATTTTGTCAACCCAACTATTATCAAACCTAACCCTTATAAAGATTTGGTTTTTGATTATAATTTGGCGCAATTGGGTGTTGATCGTTTTTTGGGACTTGTGGCAGGGTATGATAAGTATCCAGAGCGAGATTTTATGTTGGTGGATATCGGTACTTTTGTTACTATTGACATTGTGCGCAATAAGCGACATATTGATGGCGGCATTACACCAGGGATTTATCAACTACAAGCTTGCAAAACCTTTATTGGTAAGGACAGTCAAAGGTCATGGCGTTTAGGTACTGAGAATATGTTGCGTGACTATCTTGAAAAGCGTTGCGAAGCGTTTGACGGTAAGATTTTAATAACTGGTGGTAGTCAAAAAATGCTCAATATTAAGCAAGGTGAATACCACCAAAATTTAGTAATAACAGGATTGGAAATAACAAATGGAAAATAGAGTTTTATCAGGAATGAGGCCAACAGGGCAACTGCATTTAGGGCATTATCACGGCGTTTTAAAAAACTGGTTGGTATTACAAAATGAGTATGATTCTTATTTTTTCGTTGCTGACTGGCATGCATTTACGACACATTATTCTGACAAAATTGATCTTGAATCTAATGTGACAGAAATGGTGGTTGATTGGTTAGCAGCGGGCATTAATCCAAACACTTCAACGATTTTTGTGCAATCAAAAGTACCAGAGCATGCAGAGCTACATTTGCTATTATCGATGATCACACCATTGCCTTGGTTGGAGCGCGTACCATCTTATAAGGATCAGCAAGAAAAATTAAAAACCAAAGATTTAGGCACCTATGGTTTCTTAGGTTATCCGTTGTTGCAAAGCGCAGATATTTTGATATACAAAGCAGGTTTGGTGCCCGTGGGTGAAGATCAAGTGGCGCATATTGAACTGACGCGTGAAGTGGCAAGGCGTTTTAATTATGTGTATGGGCGTGAGGCTGATTTTGAAGAAAAAGCAGAAATTGCTATTACTAAAATGGGTAAAAAACAAGCCAAATCTTATCGTACATTGCGTAAGGCTTATCAAGAAACGGGCGATGATGAGGCATTAATCAGGGCACAGGCAATGCTAAAAGAGCAACAAAATATTACTTTAGGCGACAGAGAAAGATTACTGGGTTATATCGAAGGTGTGGGAAGAATTATTTTACCTGAGCCAGAATCTCTACTCACAAAAGCTTCAAAAATGCCAGGTTTAGACGGGCAAAAAATGAGTAAATCTTATGGTAATACCATTTCTTTGCGTGACAGTGCAGATGAAATTGAAGTCAAGATTAAGCGCATGCCAACCGACCCAGCGCGTGTTAAACTCACCGATGCAGGCGACCCAGAAAAATGTCCAGTTTGGCAATTGCATAAAGTGTATTCAGATGAACAAACCTGCGATTGGGTAAAAGATGGCTGTGTACATGCAAAAATGGGTTGTATTGAGTGCAAACAGCCGGTGATTGAGGGTGTTCAAGCAGAATTACTACCAATGCAAGAGCGCATTGCTAAATATCAAGCTGACCCAAGCTACATTAAACAAATCATTCATGACGGTTCACAGAGAGCGCGTAATGTTGCTAAAGAGACAATGACAGAAGTCAGAGAAGCGATGGGTATTATTTACTGATTTTTCTGCGCTGAGGATAAA
>NZ_CDSC02000432.1 GCF_001298715.1 Bathymodiolus azoricus thioautotrophic gill symbiont | reverse complement strand
TTTCTTGGAAGTAGATTACGATCAAGCATTTCAATTGTATCTGTATTGCGAGTGTTCCTAGAAATATAATACGACCTAATAGACTTAATCAATGAACCAATAGCTACTACAGAAAATATGGAAATAGATATCGTCCAAGCAGCTGGCGATAGTTCTGTGTCATCTTTTGGTGTAGCACACTGTAGCTTCTTTCCTTCTTTTACAAATGACGCTGTAAATAAATTATCTTTTCTTGAAGCTATTAATGCTTGTATAGAGGTAGAGATCATGTCAACCCTAAACTTATATCCTGCTTTGCATTTACAAGTTCCGGTTTTAGTGTCATTTGAATATGAATAAACTGATGATGTAATTTCATATATTAAATCTTCATTTTTAATCTTACATTCAGTGCCTAACACATTAAAACTGCCAACAAACAGCAAACTTAAGGCATGCAATTTTATTATTTTGTAAATTCTCATCATAAACGCACCACTTAGTTTAACCGCAAAGAATGTGTTTTTGACTTGACCCTTTAGGTCAAGTCAAAGTCAAAAATACATTCAATCTTTGAATATTTGAATTTGGGTTCAAAGATTAGCCAGTGTTTACAATCCTTGGTTTTTGCTTAAGAAAACAGGTGGATTATGCATAAACAACTAACCTTTGAACAAAGGCATTATATCAAGAAGTGGAGCGAAATGAAAGAGGCTACTGTACAAGCCCAAAAATAATTCATAAAAATACAATTTTCATTCACAAAGTAGCTATATTATTACTTTTTCAGACCTTTCCCCAATCCAAAAATAAAAACCAAACAAAACACACAAACCCCAACTGGCATAATGATTTCAACCAAAAAACAGTTTCACCCATTAGGTAAAAACCAAAGGCAACCAAGCCCCTCATTAACCAACCAAACTTTATGCGTTTATGAAAATTTTAAACTACAAACGATACAACTAACGAA
>NZ_CDSC02000351.1 GCF_001298715.1 Bathymodiolus azoricus thioautotrophic gill symbiont | reverse complement strand
GGCGGCGTTGGACTTGGGGTTTTATATTTCATTTTCAGGCATTATCACTTTTAAGAGTGCGGGTGATTTGCGCGAGGTTGCTAAAAAAGTGCCGTTGGATAGGATTTTGGTGGAAACGGATGCACCTTATTTAACCCCTGTGCCCTACCGTGGCAAGCCTAACTCGCCCGCCTACACTTATTATACAGTTGAAAAATTAGCCGAAATTCGGGGCGAGAGTATTGAAGCAATTGCTAATGCCACCACCAATAATTTTAAGACCTTGTTTTTCTGATGAGCGTTCAATTTAAGACAGTTGATGAGTTTTCCACAGGACAACGACTAGATAATTATTTACTTAAAATACTTAAAGGTGTGCCAAAATCACACATCTATCGAGTGATTCGTAAAGGTGAAGTGCGGGTCAATAAGGGCAGGAAAAAAGCCGATTACAAATTACAAGTCGATGATGTGGTGCGTATCCCACCGATTCGGGTGGCTGAATCAAAGCCGAGTAAAACCTCAGATAGTCTTAAAAAGTTGTTGACTGAGAGTATTTTGTATGAGGATAAAGGGCTGTTGGTGATTAATAAGCCGAGTGGATTGGCAGTGCATGGTGGTAGTGGTATTGATATTGGGGTGATTGAGGCATTCAGAGATATGTTTAACACGCCGGTGGAGTTGGTGCATCGCATTGACCGTGCGACTTCAGGCGTTTTGTTGATTGCCAAAAAACGCAGTGTATTGAAAAATCTACATGAGCAACTGATTCAACATCAAATGGAGAAACGCTATACGGCTCTGGTTAAAGGCACATGGTCAAAAAAACGCCATAGTATTGACGCACCTTTATATCAGAATTCACGCTGCACAGTGGTTGATGCGAAAGGCAAAGATGCGCTTAGTCACTTTCAACCAATAAAGAATTTTGAGAGTATTGATGCTTCTTTGGTTGAAGTGCTCATTGAAACTGGGCGTATGCATCAGATCCGTGTGCATGGACAATATGCGGGGCATCCTTTGGCGTGCGATGATAAATATGGTGACAGAGAATTTGATCGAAAATTACATGCTCAAGGTTTGAGGCGTTTATTCCTGCATGCGCATCAACTGACTTTTACCAATCCAAGTACGGGGGAAATCCAAACCATTAAGGCGCCGTTGTCAGCGGAATTACAGGCATTTTTGGCGACCTTATGAAGGCTTATTTTCTCCTGATGCGTTTACACAAGCCGATTGGGATTTATTTGTTACTTTATCCTGCTTTGTGGGCGTTGTTTTTGGCGGCAGAGAGAGTGCCTGATTTAAAGTTATGCTTGATTTTTGTTGCAGGGGTGGTTTTAATGCGTTCAGCAGGTTGTGTGATTAATGATTATGCAGATAGAGGGATTGATAAATTGATCAAACGCACGCAAAACCGTCCCATCACCACAGGGGAAATTCATCCAAAATCAGCACTTATTTTATTTTTTGTGCTGATGATGATCGCCTTTGGTTTGGTATTGATGACCAATACTTTGACCATTCAATTAGCAGTGATTGCAGCTTTTTTGGCGACACTCTATCCGTTTACTAAGCGTTGGACGCACCTGCCACAGTTCGTGCTTGGCTGTGCATTTGCAATGAGTGTGCCGATGGCTTTTGCTGCCACCAATGGCAGCGTGCTTGCGGGTGCGTGGTGGGTTTTTTTGGCGACTGTTGTGTGGACGGTGATTTACGATACTATGTATGCCATGGCGGATAGAGAGGAAGATTTAAAGATTGGGGTTAAATCCAGTGCCATTTTATTTGCTCGGTTTGATCGGCTCATTATTGCTTTGTTGCAATTAATGTTGATTGGTATTTTGATTACAATTGGGCGGGTATTTGGATTAAAATTAGAGTATTTTCTTATGTTGTTTGTGGTGTTGGGGTTGATGTTTTATCATCAGTTTTTAATTAAAAAGCGGGAGAAAGGCGCTTGTTTTAAGGCATTTTTGCACAATCACTATATTGGGATGAGTGTGCTGTTGGGTATTATTTTTGGATTATGATTGGAGGTTTTTATGAGATTTTTTAAATTTGTGACGGGTATTTCGTTGTTGGCATTAGCGTTTTTGAGTAATGCGCAGTCTAATCCTCAATGGGTTCAAATGGTGACAAATGACCAGCTTAGCGTCAGAGTTGTCTTATTAAATGATACGCAATGTCCAAAAGTGAGTGTTGATAATGTCCCTACGGCTATGCACTTAAGAGCTGCTAAGGTGGTGGATTTCCCCGCAGTATGTGAATTGTTGGTCAGTCGTGATACCCGTTCAATTAAAATTAAACAGCAGGCGTTGCCGACTTTGCCCAGTGTGGTAGATCGTATTGCTATATTAGGCGATACAGGATGTCGCATTAATAAAATTAATGCACAAGCGTGTAATGATGCTCAAGCTTGGCCGTTGCGTGAATTGAGTGCCAGTATTGGCGCCCAAACCCCCGATATAATTTTGCATGTAGGCGATTATTTTTACCGAGAAACCCCTTGTCCTGAAGGTGATAAAGGTTGCAAAGGCTCGCCTAGTGGATACAACTGGGATACTTGGAATGCCGATTGGTTTGCACCTGCAAACTCATTATTTCAATCCTCAGTAATTGCTCTTTCTAGGGGTAATCATGAAGAATGTGGCAGAGCACAAAACGGCTGGTCGCGCTATTTATCGCCATGGGCGTATCCAAAGGCGGGGCAAGCTTGTGCAGAGATGGAAAAGCCTTATATATTGAAATTGAAAGGGGTTAATTATATTATGTTTGACAGTAGTTCTGGTCAGGATGATCGTACTTCTGAGCCACAATTGGCACTTTATAAAAAGGCAATAGCGCAATTAAAAATTGATAAAGATTCAACCAATATATTCCTAACGCATCGACCTATGTGGACTTATAACAAAATTAAATCTACTTATTATTATGGCAATCTAACCCAACAAATTGCTTTTAAGAACTTACTACCCAAGCGCACGCTATTTGTTTCTGGACATGCCCATTATCTGCAAGTACTGGATATGCAAACTGATTATGATCAAGTGATTATTGGCAATAGTGGCACAGAGTTGGTAAAAGTTGGCAATACCACGCAAAAAAATGTTGACATAAACAAACATATGGCTAATTTTGTTTATTCTCGCTCTGGTTTTGGTTACGGAATTTTGACAGAGTCAAGTAAAACCCTTAAATTTTATAAGCAAAATGGCGCCCATACTGGAGAATGCATATGGTTATCTGACAAGCAACATCCCTCTTTAATCTGTCAATAGCTAAAGAAGCTGGTAAAGATATTGATCTAATTGTGTCAATATCTTTTAAGGCGAGTTTTATTAAATGCCTCTTAGGAGTTCGTTGATACCTACTTTAGAACGAGTTTTAGCGTCTACTTGTTTGACAATCACTGCGCAGTAGAGTGAATAACTACCATCTTTTGAAGGTAGATTGCCAGATACAACAACTGAGCCTGCTGGTACACGACCATAAGTTATTTCGCCAGTTTCTCGATTGAAGATCTTGGTAGATTGCCCTATATAAACACCCATTGAAATCACCGCACCCTCTTCAACAATCACGCCTTCAACTACCTCTGAACGAGCACCAATAAAGCAGTTATCTTCAATAATAGTTGGGCTGGCTTGTAATGGCTCTAAAACACCACCGATACCAACACCACCTGAGAGGTGTACATTCTTGCCAATTTGTGCGCAAGAACCAACGGTTGTCCAAGTATCTACCATTGTGCCAGAGCCAACATAAGCGCCAATATTGACATACGACGGCATAAGCACTGTGTCTTTGGCGATGAACGAGCCACGACGCGCACTCGCTGGTGGCACGACACGAACACCTGCTGCTGCAAATTCATCTGCTGATAGTTCGGCAAATTTTGAAGGCACTTTATCGTAGTATTGGGTAAATCCGCCTGGCATTGGCGTGTTGTCTTCTAACCTAAAAGAAAGTAACACTGCTTTTTTTAGCCATTCGTTAACTGTCCAATCACCCACACCTTGTTGTTCGGCAACACGCGCTTGACCTGAATCGAGCAGATGGATCGCCTCAGCAACGGCTTGTTTAACTTCGCTACTGGCAGTTTGTGGGTTGATGTTAGCCCTGTCTTCAAAAGCCACTTCAATAATATCTTTCATAAGGTATCCATCGTTCAAAAAACAGATATTATATCAGGGCAAGCCACTAATCTTCGTGACAATGATTGTGATGATGCTCATAAGTTGTCATTAGTTCATCCATCTGGTCGGCGTATAAATCATTAAATTGAGCATCTTTAATAAGCGCCTCAGGTTTTCCCATGCAACAAATATGGTGATATAGGCACAGTACTTGGGTGGATTCTTTCATTACCCGATGTAGGTCGTGAGAGATCATCAACACCGCACAGCCTTGTTGTTGGTGAATGTTTTGAATGAGTTTATAGAGCTGCATTTGTCCATCAACATCAAGATTTTGTGCAGGTTCGTCCAAGATCAATACATTGGGTTTATTGAGTAGCGCACGCGTTAGTAATACGCGTTGTAACTCACCACCTGATAGGATTTTTAAAGGTGAGTCTAACAAGTCTTGAATCCCCATTAATTCAGCGGTTTCTTGCAAGAAACTAGGTGCAACTTTTTGATTCAGATTGCAAAAATCAAGCACCTTTAGTGGCATAAATGGATTGGGGCTAAAAGCTTGTGGCATATAACCCAATTTGAATTTTTTCGCACGCTTAATATTACCACTATCGGCTTTAATCAAACCCAATAAAACCTTGATAAGTGAGCTTTTCCCTGCACCATTTGGACCGATGATAGTAAGAAACTCTCCCTGCTGTAGCTCAAAACTCACCTTATCCAAAACGCTTTTTCCACGGCGCGTGAGACTGATATCGTGAGCGCTAATAAGGGCTTGAGATGAGATTGTCATAGGTGTATTTTATACTAATCTTGATGTCTAAAAAATCGGTAAAATTCACCCTTATGTCAAACCCTCATCAACTTATTCTATTAGACGGATCAGCCTTTTTATTTAGGGCTTATTTTTCTACTATTGCACAAAATTTAACCAATGATGAGGGTTTTCCAACAGGGGCAATGTTTGGCGTCATTAATGCGTTGAAGCGCCTACAGAATCAATACCCTGAAGCAAAACTCATTGCAATCTTTGATGCCAAAGGCAAGAACCACCGTCATGAGATTTACCCTCAGTACAAAGCACATCGCAAGCCTGCTGATGAAGAGTTGGTTATGCAAATTGAACCACTGTATGAAATTATTCGTGCGATGGGGTTTCATTTTATGTGTGTTGATGGCGTGGAAGCAGACGATGTGATTGCTACGCTAACGCTTTGTGCCAAGGAGCATAAGCTAGATACGATTATTGCCAGTGGCGATAAAGATTTAATGCAATTGGTTAACGAGCATATACACCAGCTGGATATGAAAGGTAACTTGTTGGATTATGACGGTGTTGTGGAAAAAATAGGTGTTAGTCCTGAGCAAATCTTAGACCTTTTGGCACTCACTGGCGATAGTGCCGATAATATTCCTGGGGTACCAAGTGTAGGACCTAAAACCGCGATTAAGTGGCTAGGGCAGTTTAAATCTATTGAAGGTATCAAGGTCAATGCTGAGCAAATTGGTGGCAAAGTGGGTGAGAAATTGCGAGAGAATTTTGACCTACTAGATTTGTCTTATAAATTAGTGAAACTCAAGTTTGATGTAGAGTTGCCTTGTGATATTTTGGATAACGAACCAGGTGCAGACAACGAAAAGTTGATGCACCTTTATCAAAAATACGGTTTTAAAGTATGGTTTAAACAACTTGGCGGTGTTGAGTCAAGCGTGACAACTCCGGTCGTAAAGTCAACGACCTCGCCCATAGCTGAGTTAAGCTCTGAAGTGTCACAGACTGAGGTGCGTCAGTCTGATTGGTTAAAAGAATACACACAAAACACAGTATTCACACAAGATAATTTTGAAGCTTTGGTAAAACGCCTGAGCACATGTAAACGCTTTGTTTTTGATTTAGAAACCGATTCGCTAGATTATATGAACGGCAAAATTGTCGGCTGGGTATTTTTGGTAGACAAAGACAGTTTCTATGTTCCTGTTGCTCATGATTATTTAGACGCACCAGCACAACTGAGCTTTGATGAAGTGTTATCAAAATTACGGGTAATTTTAGAGAATTCAAGCATTGGAAAAATCGGACAAAACCTCAAATACGACAGCCATATCCTAGCAAATTATGGCGTTATACTCAACGGCATTGTTGATGATACTATGCTCAAATCCTATTGTTTGAATTCAGTTGCATCAAGACATAATATGGACGACCTATCCGAGTATTATCTAGGGCATACCACTATTCATTTTACCGATATTGCAGGCAAGGGTAAAAAGCAAATCACCTTCAATCAAGTGAGTATTGATAACGGTGCTCCGTATGCTTGTGAAGATGTTATTGTGACACATAAACTCAACGAAGTTTTGGCGCAAGAATTGGTGAATTATGCCAAACTTTACAAACTGTATCAAACGATAGAATTACCCCTGATTGCTGTTTTGGTAACCATGGAGCGCAATGGCGTAGAATTAGATGCTAATGCCTTGGGTAAGCAGCAATTTGATGTTATTGTGCAGATGGAAGCCATTCAGACGCAGGCATTTGAATTAGCAGGCAATGCGTTTAATTTAGAATCGCCGAAACAAATTCAGCAAATTTTGTTCTCAGAAGAAGGTTTAGGGTTGAAATCAAAAAAGAAAACCCCGAAAGGCGCACCATCAACCAATGAAGAAGCCCTGAAATTATTAGACCACCCCTTAGTGGACTTGATACTCAGTTATCGTATGCTAACTAAGCTCAATTCTACTTATTTGGAGGCACTGCCTAAGCAAATTGACCTGCACACTAAAAGGTTGCACACTTCTTATCATCAAGCAGTTACTGCCACAGGCCGCTTGTCATCTAGTAACCCAAATCTACAAAATATCCCCATTCGTAGCGAGCAAGGCGCAAGAATTCGTTCGGCTTTTATCGCCAGCGAAGGTAAAGTTATTATTGCAGCAGATTATTCGCAGATTGAGCTTAGAATTATGGCGCATATCTCTAAAGACCAAAACCTTTTAAGTGCATTCAATGAAGACAAAGATGTGCACAGCGCCACTGCATCCACTATGTTTAATGTGCCACTTGACGCTGTGACTAAAGAGCACCGTCGCAAAGCCAAAGCGATTAACTTTGGTTTGATTTATGGTATGAGTGCCTTTGGTTTGGCGAAGCAAATTGATGTCTCACGCACCGAAGCCAAGCAATATATTGATGCGTATTTTGAGAACTATCCAAATGTAGCTAACTATATGGAGCGCACCAAAGAATTAGCCAAGGCGCAAGGGTATGTTGAAACGGTGATAGGTAGGCGTTTATATTTGCCACAAATCAACGCTAAGAACAAAATGCTACAACAGCATGCCCTACGAACAGCCATCAATGCACCAATGCAAGGATCTTCAGCGGATATCATTAAAAAAGCCATGCTTGATGTTGATGCGTGGATTGGCAGAAATAATCCCGACATTAAAATGATAATGCAAGTCCATGATGAATTGGTGTTTGAAGTGAATGCGCTAAAAGCCGATGAGTTTTCTAAAAAAATACAGAACTTGATGCAGAATGCTTACCAGCTAGACATTCCACTTAAAGTTGATGTGGGTGTCGGGCAGTCTTGGCAAGAAGCACATTAATATGGAATATAGCGATTATATCGTTTATGTTGATGAAAGTGGTGATCATGGGCTCGTCAATATTGACAAGCAATATCCAATATTCGTATTGGCGTTCTGTATATTCAAAAAATCTGATTATCTGAAAACCGTTCAGGATTTTCAAGAATTTAAGTTTAATCACTTTGGCCATGATATAGTTATTTTGCATGAGAATGAAATTCGTAAAGATAAAGGTGTTTTTAAGGTGCTGAACAATCTAGAAAAGAAAAGCAGTTTTATAAAAAAGTTATCAGATGTTGTTAATCAGCAAAAGTTTGCAGTTATCAGTACAACTATTAAAAAAGATGAACTAAAAAAACATTATCGTTATGATAACAATCCTTATCATATTGCACTTAAGTTTTGTATTGAGCATTTATTCAACTTCTTAATTGCATCTAATCAGCAGAAGAAAATAACGCATATTGTTGTAGAGCAACGAGGAAAAACAGAAGATAGGGCTTTAGAGCGTGAATTTAGTAAAATATGTTCTAAGGGTAATTTCAAGGATATATAACAACCAATTTTGAGATGATAATGGCGAGCAAACAAAGTAATTCCACAGGGTTACAATTAGCTGATTTGATAGCGCGACCAATTGGATTGAATTGTCTGAGACCCAAACAAACAAACAAAAGTTTTGAAGTTATAAAAGAAAAAATAGTTAACAATAAGGTTTTTCCAGATAACAAAAAGCCACTGTGAATCCACAATGGCTTAGTGTCGACCGCGAATCCGCAATCCTTAAGAGATATTATATACGATACCACATATATTTATATAATTTCAAAATTTATAT
>NZ_CDSC02000069.1 GCF_001298715.1 Bathymodiolus azoricus thioautotrophic gill symbiont | reverse complement strand
TACATGAAGCCTATCTCGTGAGATAGGCTTTTTTATGTCTGATAAAATACCCAAATGAATTCAAAAAAAATACTCATTACTGGTGGTGCAGGTTTTATCGGCTCAGCCCTTATCCGTCATATTATTGACAATACAGAGCATCATGTTGTTAATATTGACAAGCTCACCTACGCAGGGAATCTAGAGTCTCTCATCTCTATTGAAAATAGCGACAGATACGCATTCGAGCAAGTGGATATTTGCGATGTTAATACAATCAAGCGTGTATTTACCGAGCACCAACCCGACATTATTATGCACCTTGCTGCAGAATCCCATGTTGATAGGTCTATTGACGAACCAGGTGCCTTTATTCAAACCAATATTGTTGGCACTTATGTTCTGCTTGAGGAAGCTAGAAATTATTGGACAAACTTAACAGATAGTAAAAAAGACGATTTTAAGTTCCATCATGTGTCCACCGATGAGGTGTATGGTGATTTAGAGGGGCTAGATGATTTATTTACCGAAGATACTCCTTATGCACCAAGTTCGCCCTATTCTGCTGCCAAAGCCAGTTCAGACCACTTGGTCCGTGCATGGCAACGCACTTTCAAATTTCCAACATTGATTACTAACTGCTCTAATAATTATGGCCCCTATCAATTCCCAGAAAAACTCATTCCGCTAGTTATCCTTAATGCATTGGAAGGCAAAGACTTGCCAATCTATGGTGATGGTAAGCAAATAAGAGACTGGTTATATATGGACGATCATGCCAGAGCATTATTGCATGTGGCACTTACTGGTGAAATCGGTGAAACCTACAATATTGGTGGACATAATGAGATACAAAATATTGATGTGGTTAAAACTATTTGCGCTGTTCTTGATGATTTAGTTCCCAGTAAACATGACAATATTACAAAATACAAGCAATTAATTACTTTTGTTAGTGATAGAGCAGGGCACGATGTTAGATATGCTATTGATGCTAGTAAAATCAAAAATGAACTTAATTGGACACCCGATGAAACTTTCGCAACAGGTATTAGAAAAACCATTAAGTGGTATTTGGCGAATGCTACTTGGTGTAAACGGGTTAAAGATGGTAGCTACCAAGGCGAAAGGTTGGGTGTAATCAAAAATGGATAGTGTAAACATCATTTGCATGAAGTGGGGCGATAAGTTTCCTGCAGAATATGTTAATCGCTTATACGGTATGGTGAGTCGCAATCTGTCATTGCCTTTTAGGTTTGTGTGTTTTACTGAGGATAATAGCGGTATTCGCGGTGAAGTAGAAATTCAGCCATTATCTGAGTTAGATTTGCCAGTCAATTTAGCTGATGCGCCTGAGCGAGGATGGCGTAAACTTACTGTATTTAAAAAGGATTTTGGTGGGTTGAGTGGTAAGACTTTATTTTTGGATTTGGATGTGGTTATCGTTGATAATATCGATGACTTTTTTATGACCAAAGGCGATTTTCTAATTGCTCATGATAAGAAAAACCCAACAAAAATTGAAGGCAACTCATCTGTATTTCGTTTTGAAATAGGACAATACCCGCAAATTCTATCTTACTTTGAAAAAAATTCAGAGCAGGTAAAAAGCGAAGTTCGTCATGAACAAGCTTATTTATCACGAGAGATTCACAAATTGGGAAAACTTGAATATTGGCAAGATGAGTGGGTGCCAAGTTTCAAATATCGTTGTTGCCCATCGTGGATAAAATCTTGGTTTAAGGCACCATTTATTCCTCAGGGTGCAAAAGTGATTATTTTCCATGGCTTACCTAACCCACCTGAGGCGATTAAAGGTATTAGTGGTAAATGGTATCGTCATATTCAACCAGCACCTTGGATTGCTAAACATTGGCAAGAATAACGCTGTGTTGGTTATAATTACTCAATACTTATTATTTGAATAACAATTGCTAACGGGTAAAAGAGACAAAACACGGTTTGAAAAATGGTTTTCACTATCACGTCATCAAAGGCGTTCTGGTGCTAAAGCATTATCGTCGTTAATTTCAAGTGATTTCAAATCTCAAAAAGCACAAATTCTATTAGGCAATGAAGTTGTTTATACGCATGGCAGCTCAAACAACCTAGAAGAACACTTTAATGCCTTAAAAAACGAATTTGTTGGGCAAAGTGAACTTTGCTACACCCACGCTAAAATTATTGTTTTAATTAGGCGTGAGTTTGAAGTTAAAAACTATTTTCAACTGTTTGAAAAGCTTTGGAGAGAGGAAAAAAATTTCTTATTAGAAAATCTTAATACTCGTTGGTTAATGGCAGCAGCAGATACCTTTGCTGATTATTCAGATGATAATACAATCAAAAGTTTATCTATTGCTTGTATTTGTCTGCTTAATACTGTCAAAATCCAAGAATCAGAGCGATTTTTGACTAATGCTCAATCTTGTCAGGATGATAAAGCAAAGCAAGCCCAACTTGACGACGAACAGAGATTTGCATTATTTGATGGTACTTCAGTGTTTAAATTTGGCACTGATGACACCCTTAGGAATATGCGTTGGCGTCTTGATAAAGCAGCAAGGATAAACATTGCTGGTGAGATTCTACTTGAGATTTTTAAACGTTTGCAGAAGTTTGATACCGTTTATAAGCGTACAAAAGACAGACATACTCGCGACAAAACCGCCTGGTGGTGAGTGAAACCTTTATATAATTATGAATATTTTAATCATTAGCCTATCGAGCGCCATAGAGCGTCGCGATTTTCAACAAATGCAAATGGATAAACTCAAATTAGATTTTGAGTTCTTAGGTGCAACCTCAATCAATGACATAGACGCAATAACTTATAAGAAACACGCTAAAGATTGGCAACGCCCTTTAAAAAATACAGAAGTAGCTTGTTATTACTCTCATCATCACGCTTGGGAAAAAATTATTCAGAATAACAAACCTGCATTAATCTTAGAAGATGATGCGCTGTTGTCTGACTGTGTGCCTAGTTTACTTAAAAATCTATTAAACAAAAAAAATATTGATTTAATTAATTTTGAAAACAGAGGTAGAAAAAAATTTGTTGCTAAAAAAAGTGAAAGCATTGGATGTAATTCCAAATTAATTAGACTATATCAAGATAGAACAGGTGCAGCAGGGTATATTCTTTATCCGAATGGCGCTAAAAAACTTATTCAATGCGAGCAACAAAAAGGTATTGCATTGGCCGATGCACATATTACTGCTTGCCATAGTGTTAAAGCGTATCAAGTAGAGCCTACACCTATTATTCAACTAGATTATCGTGAACATTACAACCTTGAAAATACTATTTATAAGAATGCATCTGAGTCTATTCTTGGCACCGAAGACAAATCACAAGGTAGTTGGATTTTTCGAATTAAAAGAATTGTCTTTCAGTTAAAACTAGGGTTAAGACAAGTAGTGCTAATCACAAAGTCTGAGAGGCGCTACATAAAAATTAGAAAGCAAGATTTTTAAAGTTAACAACATTGACAAGGTCGAACCTTGTCAATGTGAAATAGAATTAAAATCAGGAAAACCCCTACCTTTTTCAGAGAGTTGCAGTTGTTGTTTTGGAAGTTGCCAGTCAATGGCGAGTTGTGGGTCGTTATAGGCAATGCCTTGTTCTTGAGCTGGGTTATAGTAGTTGTCTACTTTGTAAGAGAATATAGCGCTCTGGCTTAAAACAACAAATCCATGTGCGAAGCCTTGTGGGATGAATAACTGTTGTTTGTTTTGGCTTGTGAGTTTAACAGCGACATACTTCCCAAAGGTTGGACTGGATGGTCTAATATCTACAGCAACATCCAAAACACTACCCTCAATCACTCTGACTAATTTTGCTTGTGCGTAGGGTGTAAGTTGGTAGTGCAAACCTCTTAATACGCCTTTGCTTGACTTTGATTCATTATCTTGAATGAATTTAATTTTTTGCCCAACAAATTTTTCAAATAAATCTTGTCTAAAAGTTTCTAAAAAATATCCCCTATCATCACCATGAATTTTTGGTTGGACAAGAATAACATCAGGTATTGTTTGCCTGATAAACTCCATCTACAAACCCTCACCTGCTCGTGCAAGCAAATACTGTCCATACTGATTTTTTTTCAATGGTTGTGCGAGTTTGATGAGTTGTTCTTTAGTGATATAGCCTTTTTCAAAGGCAATCTCCTCAATGCAAGACACCTTTAACCCTTGTCTTTTTTCAATGTTTTCTATAAAGGTTGATGCCTCTAAAAGGCTCTCGTGGGTGCCAGTATCAAGCCAAGCATAGCCTCTACCCATTAGTTCTACAGAAAGCCTATCTTCTTCAAGATACATTTGGTTAACTGAAGTAATTTCTAGCTCACCACGATGCGAAGGTGTAACCTTTGCTGCTTTTTTAATCACATCATTTGGATAAAAATACAGCCCCGTTACCGCATAATTGCTTTTTGGTTGCTCGGGCTTTTCTTCAATGCTAATTGCCTTACCTGTTTGGCCAAACTCCACCACACCATAGCGTTGTGGGTCAGACACATGGTGGCCAAAGACAGTTGCTTTGTTGTTTTTAGCATTGTCAACAGCACTACAAAGCATTTCAGGAAGCCCGTGCCCATAATAAATATTATCACCCAAAATTAAGCAAGCAGCATCATCACCGATAAAATTCTCGCCTAATATAAATGCCTGCGCCAGTCCATCTGGTGAGGGTTGCACAATATACTCAAACTTCATACCAATAGATGCGCCATCACCTAACAAACACTCAAATCTTGGTAAATCTTGTGCAGTAGAGATAATTAATACTTCTTGAATACCCGCTAACATCAACACCGACAACGGATAAAAAATCATCGGTTTGTCATACACAGGCATTAACTGCTTAGATACGCATTGAGTAATGGG
>NZ_CDSC02000233.1 GCF_001298715.1 Bathymodiolus azoricus thioautotrophic gill symbiont | reverse complement strand
TTTGCTAAATAAAAAATTTGTGTATAATTTTATTTGTATCCGTTAAGCTTGTAGGCAAGCATAAAAGACCAAAGCTTGTGGGCAAGCATGAAGACCTCCTTTTGGAGGTCTTTTTTTTAGCTTTAAGGAGTAAAAAAAATGAAAAAAACTATTTTACTGATTGATGCTGGTTATTTACTCATTGTCTTAAGAGAGGAAGGTATTTCTTATAATGCAAATATGATTGCACAAATAGCTAAGGATTGTTGTGTAGCTGATGAAGAAGAATTACACAAAATTCTCTATTATGATTGTGATTCATTTGACCCAATTGACAAAAAAACTGGCAAACCATTCTTTTATTTGCTGAAACACAAAAATGGTGTAGAATTAGTCAAAAAAGAAAATAAACTGATTGCAGAATTACAACCAAAAGATTTATTTGCTGTTCGTTTAGGGGTTTTAAAATTCGAAGGTTGGACTAATGAAGGCAAAAAAAGTAAGCCAAAATTTAGGAAAAAAGGCGTGGATATGCGTATTGGGTTAGATATGGCACACCTTGCTCATCAAGGAAAAATTGATAGAATTATTTTAATTACTGCAGACACTGATTTTATTCCTGCAATGAAATATGTTAGAAAAGCCAATATACAGGTTGTAATTGCCAAATTAGGAGAGCGCCATTTAACGCCAGATTTAACCATGCATACTGATTTTATTAGACCAATCAAACTAAATATCATTAAAAACAATAAATTATGCTTTTAATGATTGACAATTACGATTCATTTACCTATAACTTGGTGCAGTATTTTGGCGAGTTAGGACAAACGGTTGAAGTGTATCGAAATGACAAAATTACAGTCAATGAAATTGAAAAACTGAATCCAGAGTTTTTGGTTATCTCCCCTGGTCCTTGCACACCAAATGAAGCAGGGATTTCAATTGAAGTGATTAGAAATTTTGCTGGCAAGATTCCAATACTTGGTGTGTGCCTGGGGTTTCAGGCGATGGTGCAGGCATTCGGTGGTAATGTGATTGGCGCTAAAAAGATTATGCATGGAAAAATATCACCTGTACATCATACAAACAAAGGTGTATTTAACAACCTCAACAATCCATTAAATGCCACGCGCTACCACTCATTGGTAGCCGAACAATCCAGTTTGCCAGATTGCTTTGAAATGACTGCTTGGACTAAGGATGAACAAGGTGGTTGTGATGAAATTATGGGCATCAAGCATAAAGAAATGCCCATTGAAGGTGTTCAATTCCACCCAGAATCTATTTTGACTGAACAAGGTCATGAGATGCTAGATAACTTTTTAAAAGGAGAATAAACATGGAAGTTTTAGAGTTTTTATTAGATGACGAGCAAATCCTTACCACAGTTACATTGGTGATTTTGATTATGCTACTGATTGGCAATGTTGTTGCAGATAAATTAAAAAAATACGAAGATATAGATGTTGACGCAGCAGTTACATTAATGGATGAAAAAGATTTAATTATCCTAGATGTGCGCGAGAAAAAAGAACGCAGTGCAGGCTATATTGCAAATGATATTCATATCCCAATAAGTCAAGTTAAAAGTAAACTTAATACCTTAGATAATAAGAAAAAAGTATTGGTATATTGCCACAGTGGTTCGCGTGCAGCACATATTGCAGGACTATTAACACGCAATGAGTTTGAGCATGTTTATAACTTAAAAGGCGGCATGAACGCCTGGAAAAAAGCCAACCAACCCATTAAATCTTAGGAGACGCAAGTGAAAACAAACACAATTTATTGTTCTGATACTTGTCCATTTTGTCAAAGAGCTTATCAATTATTAGAAAGTAGAGGTATTCCCTTTAAGAAACATTATGTCAAAACACCCGATGATTGGGACGAAGTAATAGAAAAAACTGGCAGAAATACAGTACCACAAGTATTTATTAATGGCACACATATCGGTGGCTTTGATGATTTAGCAGCCGCTGATTCGTCTGGAAAATTAGACGAAATCCTTAATCAATAATGACCAACAACCTTAGTATTATTGGTGCAGGTGCTTGGGGAAGTGCTTTAGCAATTGCCTTGTCAGATAACTTTGATACTATCTTTTTACATGCTCACACGCAAAAAGAAGTTGACACACTACAGCCAAAACACCCTGCTTTATCGGTAAATTATGCATCAAATATAAAACTGACTTTTGATTTATCGCATGTGCAAGATTCTCACAGTGTTTTAATTGCGGTACCGAGTTATGGTTTTACTAGCACACTTAAAACACTGCAACCCTTACTCACAGAAAAACAATCTGTTGCTTGGGCAACTAAAGGTTTTGATACCGATGGACAATGTTTTTTACATGAGAGCTTTGAATCTATTCTAGACAAACACCCAAGTTGTGTAATTTCAGGACCTAGTTTTGCCTTTGAAGTCGCTAGTCGTAAACCAACAGCACTTAGCGTTGCTGCAAAAGACAAAAGAATTCAAGACCACTGGGCGCAAGTTCTAAATACTCAAGCACTTAGAGCCTACACCAATGATGATGTCATTGGTGTAGAAGTGGGCGGGTCAGTCAAAAATATTTTGGCAATTGCCGCAGGTATTGCTGCAGGTTTAAACTATGGTGCTAGCGCTCAAGCGGCTTTAATCACGCGTGGATTAGCTGAAATGATACGCTTAGGTGTGGCTTTAGGTGCGAATACATCGACTTTCAATGGTTTATCGGGATTGGGTGATTTGGTGCTAACTTGTTCCGATGATTTATCAAGAAATCGCCAATTTGGCAAGGCATTAGCTAAAAATCAAAATACAAAACAGGCGTTGAATAGTGTTGGTGCAACTGTTGAAGGGCTTAATACCTTAGGGTTAGTATTATCACAGGCAAAAAATCATCAAATTGAAATGCCAATTTGTGAACAAGTTAAACAAGTTGTTGATGGACAAGTGACGCCGACCCAAGCCGTTAATCGGTTAATGTCAAGAGTGCAGATCCACGAGTGATTTCTCTAAAATGATTCTTGACTTATTAAGACATGGTGAACCCGAAGGGGGTCGCTTATACCGTGGAAATTTACTTGACGACCCCTTAAGCGAAAAAGGCTGGCAACAAATGCAAGCATCAATAAATGGTAAACACTGGGATTTTATTGCCACTTCGCCAATGGCTCGTTGTCAAGCATTTGCTCAGCATTTATCAGAAATGCAAAATATTGAAATGCAAGTGTTTGACTCACTAAAGGAAATAGGATTTGGCGACTGGCAAGGTCGAAATGCCAAGGAAATTGGACAAACCACAATTGACAAATTCAAACAAAGCCCCTTAGACAATCGACCATTGGGTGCAGAAGATTTATACGATTTCCAGGCACGAATATTGTCTGTATTAGAGCAAATAACCCAAGAACGAACAAAAAAGTCAATCTTACTCGTCGCCCACGCAGGGGTTATTAGGGTTATTAAATCTCACTTACTCAACCTATCCATTGAAAAAATGTTTACAATACAAGTTGCTTCTGCATCTTGTGAGCGATTTGAATTATGAGAGAACTTTTGTTTGTCATCACTATTGCTTGCGCTACTACAGCGCAGGCTTTTAACATCTGGGATTTAATTTCACCAAAAACACCAAAATTTGATGAGATAAAAGATTCTAATCAAAAGAAAAATGCTTTTTTTGATTACTTACTACCAATGGTAAAAGAGGAAAATAATAAAATTAAACTGCTTCGTTCATTGATTAAAAATAATCAATTTGATGACACACAGATTAAAAAATTAGCTAAAAAATATCGTATTAAGAGTGTGAACAAAATCTCGTTATTAAATGCAGTAGACACTATCCCTGCCTCTTTAGTGTTAGCGCAAGCAGCGATTGAATCCAATTGGGGGAATTCCAGATTTTCCAAATACTACAACAATTATTTTGGTCTGTGGTGTTTTAAACTTGGTTGTGGTGTTGTACCTAAAGAGCGTATAAAAGGCGCTAAGCACGAGGTAATGAGCTTTTCTTCGGTCAACAAATCCATTAAATACTACCTGCTAAATCTTAATCGTAATCATACTTATAGGTTACTCAGACAAATTAGAGCTTATAAGCGTAAACACAATCTTAAACTTACAGGTGCCAGTCTTTCTGAAGGATTGGAAAAATACTCAGCGATTGGTTATGAATATATTGAGTTAGTGCAAAGTATTATTAGACAAAACAAACTGTCTAGATTTGATGATTAACTGCCGAATTAAAACAAATTCTAGGCAATAAAAAACCCGCAATCTGCGAGTTTTTTTTGCAAGCATTAAATAAAATGTTAACGCTTTGAGTACTGCTCGCTCTTACGCGCTTTCTTGTGTCCAACTTTCTTACGCTCAACAATTCTTGCGTCACGAGTAACAAAACCAGCCTTACGAAGGTCACCTCTAAGCTCTTCATCATACTCCATTAAGGCGCGTGTCACACCTAAACGAATCGCACCCGCTTGACCAGTGTCACCACCGCCCTTAACCATGATGTTGAAGTCAAACTTATCTCTCATATCAACCGTATCTAATGGTTGATTAATAATCATTGAAGAAGTTTCACGACCGAAGTATTCGCCCATTGGACGCTTGTTTACGGTAAATACACCTTTACCTTTAGTCATATAAACACGAGCTACTGAGGTCTTTCTTCTGCCTGTTGCATAAAATATTTGCGTCTTTGCCATAATAATTTCCGTACCTTAAAATATCTAAAATTAAATTTCTAAAAGTTGAGGTTGTTGCGCCGCGTGTGTATGTTCAGCGCCTGCGAATACCTTCATCTTTCTAAACATATCTCTACCTAGAGGGCCTTTTGGCAACATACCTCTGACAGCTTTGTTGATAATTTCTTCAGGCTTCTTAGCTTGTAAATCCTTGAATGCTATTGACTTCAAATTACCTACATAACCCGTATGATGATGATACATTTTATCGTCAAACTTATTACCTGTTACTGTTACTTTTTCAGCATTGATAATAACAATGTAATCGCCTGTGTCTGTATGCGGCGTGTATTCAGGCTTGTGCTTACCACGAAGGCGAGAGGCAATTGCTGTTGCCAAACGACCCAGTGTTTTACCGTCAGCGTCAACCAATAACCAATCTCTTTTCACTTCGTGTGCCTTAGCGCTAAATGTTTTCATAAATCTATCTTTGTGCAAAATAATCGGACTATTATAATCATCTTTAGATTTTAATGTTGTCTATTCACCGAATAAAGTCTAATTTTTGTTCATAAACTTTGGTTCTAACATCAAACAACCCTAACAAAGTATGGAACAACCCATCATGGCTTAATGCCAAATCTTTTTTGCCCTTTGTAACTTCTGTGGAAAATTGCTTGTCAAACCATGCGATTGACGCCACATGAGTTTGCTCTTTTGGTGCTATAAAATAAGGCATACCATGTAAATACAGCCCTTTTTCGCCTAACGACTCACCGTGATCACTCATATAGAGCATTGCACTTTGATGTGTTTGATTTTTCTTCAACAATGCAATCACTTGAGATAAAAAGTAATCAGTATAAACAATGGTGTTGTCATAGGCGTTATTAATCATCTCATTAGTGCATTTACTAAACTGATTAGTCTTGCAGGTTGGTGTGAACTTTTCAAACGCCTTAGGATAGCGTTTATAGTAAGCAGGCCCATGACTACCCATCATATGCAGGACAATTAAAATATCCTGATTTTTGTGCGTGCTGATGTAGTCTTGCAAACCATCCAACATCCCCACATCTCTACATTCCACATCACATATATGGTTGTTATTACTGGTTTTAAAATCTTGATAGATAACACGATTTGCAACGCCCTTAGAGCTAGAATTATTGTCTCTCCACAACACCTCAACACCAGCATGATTCAAAATATCTAATACATTACTCATATTTTTACCTTGCGTGTGAGAATAATCACTTCTACCCAACGATGAGAACATACAAGGTAGAGAATAAGCGGTATTGGTACCACAAGAAGACATTTGAGAAAAACTAAGTACCGACTCCTTCGTCAATAATGGGTTAGTCAGCCTTTGGTAGCCATTTAACGAAAATCTATCTGCTCTGGCTGTTTCCCCCGCTATCATAATAACCAATTTCTTGTGTTGGCTATCTCTATCAATGCGTGCGTCTTCGCCAATAACTTTAAAAGGCATACGCTGAGTTTTAAATTGTGAATTTATAGTTTGGCCAATCGCATATAAATAATAAGTTGGATTGATATACAGGCGCAAATATGCATATTCCTTAAAGAGTAAAGTGTAAGACTTAAAAAACACTAAGGTAATCACAACAAATACAACAATTAGGCTCAAAAATACCTTGAATCTACGACAGAGTTCTTGTGGTAATCGATGATGCACAATCTCTACTTTATAGACCCAATAA